>JAFARZ010000396.1 GCA_019245115.1 Streptosporangiaceae bacterium
CCAACGATGCGAACAGCCCGCCGGGTCGTCATCAAGGTCGTCACGGCGATCGCCGTGCTGATCGCCGCCGCGTCGGTCACCTTTTTCGCCCAGCTCCTGGTGCCGGGTGACCGCGCGACCGCGATCCTCAACCAGCAGAACGGACGCGCCCAGCAATGGACGCCGGCCCAGCTCGCACCGGTCGATCACAAGTTCGGGTTCGACCGGCCGCTGATTGTCCAGTACCTCGACTACGTCGGCGGTCTGTTCCGCGGGAACCTCGGCACCTCCTACACGCAGTACAAGCCGGTCACGCAGGTCATCGGCGCGGAACTGGCGCCGAGCCTGATACTTACCGTCGTCGCGCTGATCGCGGCCTGGGTGCTCGCCCTCGCGGTGACCCTGCTGACGGCCAGGCGAGGCAGGTTCCTCGCCGCGCTCGGCTCGACGTGGGAGGCGCTCACCGCCAGCCTGCCGGCCTACTGGGTCGGCGTCGTCCTGCTGGTCGTGTTCGCGGTCGAACTGCGGATCTTCCC
This sequence comes from Streptosporangiaceae bacterium, assembly GCA_019245115.1. Classification (GTDB taxonomy): domain Bacteria; phylum Actinomycetota; class Actinomycetes; order Streptosporangiales; family Streptosporangiaceae; genus JAFARZ01. The sequence continues at coordinate 516 of JAFARZ010000396.1, forward strand.
GGTCATCGGGGGAACCAGCCCGATGGGCACGGTCCTGCCCGTGCTGACGCTGGCGATCCCGCTGGCCGGCTTCCTCGGCCAGGTCACCCGCGACGAGTTCGGCAAGGTGCTCGACCAGCCGTTCATCACGACCGCCCGCACCCGTGGCATGAGAGAGACGGCCGTTCGGCTCAAACACGCGCTGCGGCACTCCGTCGTGCCGGCCATCACCTTGTCGGGCTGGGCGCTGGGCGCGCTTGTTTCCGGCGCGGTTATCACCGAGAACGTCTTCGGCCGGCCAGGCATCGGCCAGGTACTCGTCACCGCCGTCAACACCCGGGACGTCCCGACGGTCTCGGGGATCGTGCTGGTGGTGGCGGCCGTGTACGTCGCCGCCAACCTGCTGGTCGACGTCGCCTACGGCCTCGTCGACCCGAGGCTGCGTACGGCATGAGCGCCCTCGCGATCCCCCGGGGGCATGTGCGCGGCATCCGGATCCCGGTCCGGATCGGCACGGCGGTGCCGCTGCTGTTCGTCCTGCTCGTCGCCGTGGCGGCGGTCGCCCCCGGGCTGCTCACCGATCACAGCCCCACCGCGATCGACATCCAGCACACCCTGCTGCCCCCGTCGCTCAGCCATCTGTTCGGCACGGACGACGCCGGCCGCGACCAGTTCACCAGGGTCGTGTACGGGGCACGGGAATCACTCGGCATCGGCCTGGGTGCGACCGGGCTGGCCATGTCGATCGCGATCGCTCTCGGATTCGCGGCGGGACTCGCGGGCGGCCTGGTCGACACCGCGATCGGCAGGATCCTCGAAGTCGCCTTCGCGTTCCCCGTGCTGTTGCTGGCGCTGCTGCTGATCGCGATCCGCGGTCCCTCTGTCACCACCGAGATCGTGGCCGTCGGTATCGGTTCCGCGCCCGGTTACGCGCGCATGGTCCGCGGGCAGGTCCTGCAAGTGCGGCAGGCCGGCTACATCGAGGCCGCGGGCGCCCTTGGCCACAGCCGCTGGGCGGTGGTCCGCCGCCACCTGTTCCCGAACGCAATGCGGCCGCTCGTCGCGATGATCACGCTCGGGATCGGCCAGTCGATCGTGTGGGCCTCCGGCCTGGCGTTTCTCGGCCTCGGCGTCGCGCCGCCGAGCCCCGAATGGGGTGCGCTGCTCGATTCCGGCCGTCTCTACATCACCACCTCATGGTGGCTGGAGATCATGCCCGGCCTGGTCATCGTCGGTGTGGCGCTGTCCGTCACGTCGCTGGGCCGTACCTTGCAACACAAGCTGGAAGGAGCCGCCCGATGACCGAAGTCGCGGCCGCTGAACAGGCCGAGGCCGGCGCGGCAGCGGACGCCCCGCTGCTGGCCGTCGAGAACCTGCGCGTGTCGTTCGGCAGTACGGAGGTGGTCAAGGGCATCTCGTTCACCACCCGATCCGGGCGGTGCCTGGGCATCGTGGGGGAGTCGGGCTCGGGCAAGAGCGTCACCGCACGCTCGCTCGTCGGCCTAGCGGGGGCGGGTGCGACGATCCAGGCCGGTCAGATGGACCTGGCCGGCGTCGATCTGACCCGCCAGTCGCAGCGGTCCTGGCGGGCGATCCGCGGCCGTCAGATCGGGTTCATCCTGCAAGATGCGATGGTTTCGCTCGACCAGCTGCGCCGGGTCGGTGACGAGGTCGCCGAACCGCTGAAGATACACGGCTGGGGCACCAAGGCGGCGCGGGCGCGAAAGGCCATCGACCTGCTCGCCTCGGTCGGCGTACCAGAGCCGGAGATGCGAGCGCGGCAGCGGCCGTACGAGCTGTCCGGCGGGCTGCGGCAGCGGGCACTGATCGCCTCGGCGATCGCGCTCGACCCCAAGCTCCTGGTCGCCGACGAGCCGACGACAGCGCTGGATGTCACGATCCAGGCTCAGGTGCTGGACCTGCTCGCCGAGTCGAAGGACCGCGGCACGTCCATCATCCTGATCAGCCACGACCTGTCGGTGGTCGCCAGGCTGGCCGACGACGTGCTCGTCATGCGCGACGGCGAGGTGGTCGAGTACGGCCAGGCGCACCAGGTGCTGCACCAGCCCAGGCACGAGTACACCCAGGCGCTGCTCGACGCGATCCCGTCCGAGCACACCCGCGGCACCCAGCTCGTGCGGCCGGCCGCGGCCAGTGGCGAGACTGTCGCGCACCGCGCCCGGGCGCCTATCGACTACTCCCGCCCCGTACTGGAGGCACGGCAGATCACCAAGGTCTTCCGCGGGCCGGACAAGGTGGACAGGACCGTCGTCCACGACGTGTCATTCGAACTGCTCGCGGGCGAGACCCTGGGCATTGTCGGCGAGTCGGGATCGGGCAAGACCACCAGCGCGCGGATCGCGCTCGCCCTGCTGCCGCCGACTTGCGGGGAGGTCCTGCTCGACGGACTGCCCTGGTCAACGCTGCCGCCGGCTCAGCGCAGGCCGCTGCGCAAGCGGATAGGCGTCATTTACCAGGACCCGCTGAGCTCCTTCGACCCGCGCTGGTCCACCGGCCGGATCATCACCGACGCGCTGCGCACCGGCCCCCGGCCGCCATCGTCGAAGACCGAAGCCCTCGCGCGCGCCGTCCGCCTGCTCGAGCAGGTCGGGCTGACCGAACGGCACCTGCCCGCCGCGCCGCTGCGGCTGTCCGGCGGCCAGCGGCAGCGAGTGGCCATTGCCCGGGCCCTCGCTCCCGAGCCGGAGATGATCGTCTGTGACGAGCCGGTTTCGGCCCTCGACGTGTCAATCCAGGCACAGGTGCTTGACCTGCTCACCGACCTGCAGGACGAGCTGGGGGTGAGTTACCTGTTCATCTCTCACGATCTCGGTGTCATCCACCACATGAGCGACCGCATCCTAGTGATGAAGGACGGCCGGGTAGTCGAGTCCGGGACTGCCGACGAGGTGTTCGAACACCCGCGGAACCCGTACACGCAGCGCCTGCTTACCGCGCTGCCCCGGCTTGCTCAGGCGTGAGCAATGGCGCCGGCGGGCGCGTGCCGCCCGGGCGTGGCGCCCGGGCTCGGGCGACGAGCATCCGGTGCAGGTCGAGCGGGGCCTGTGGCGTGGATGGGGACCGTCGGCGCTGCACCACGAGCAGCACCTCCGCTCCGCCCGCCCGCAGCGGCCGGTAGGTGATCGTCCCGCTGCGCTCGAGCGGATCATTGATCACGCTGAAGTCAGGCAGCACGGTGACACCCAGGCCCTCGGCGACCATCAGCTTGCCCATCTCGGCGCCGTCGGCGGAGTACGAGGACGCCGGCATACGGTCGCCGAGCAGCCGGTGCACGAAACGGTGCATCACATAGCCGGCCCGCATCATCACCAGCGGTGAGGTCAGCAGGTCGTCGGCGTCTACCTCACCCCGAGCCGCCAGCGCGCTGTCCCCGCGGATGCAGACGACGGGCCGGCCACGGAGAAGTTCGGTCGATTCGAAGTCCGGCGGGTAGTCGTCGCCGCCCAGGTAATTGACGAGCCCCAGGTCCATGCTGCCCTCACGCAGGGAGCGGTGGATGTCGTCCTGCTGGGCGGATACGACCTCGACCGGAGTCTCCGGATGCAACCCGCGGAACTGCGAGACAGCCGGCATCAGCAGCGGCACCGTAGCGGCGTGTACCGTGCCGACGCGGATCATCCGGCCGTTGCGATAGCTGCCCGCGGCGGAACGTAGCCGGTCAACCGCCTCCACCACGGTTTCGATGTAGGGCAGGAGCTCGCGTCCGGCGGCGCTGATCTTCGCGCCGGACTGCCTCCGTTCCAGCAGCTCAACGCCGAGTTCACGCTCCAGGTTGCGCACTGTCTCGCTCAGTGCCGGCTGGGATAGGTGCAGCTCTTCGGCGGCACGGCGCAGCGAGCCAAGCCTGGTCACCGCCTGGATGTACTCGAGCTGCTCGATTCGCACTATTCCCCATCTTTTAGATCTATATTACTGGTTTTCCCTTCCGCAGGGTCGCCAAAACCGTCTCGACCTGCGACCTTCTCGTGGATAGTGTCATAACGACGATGGCGTCGGGCCCGGGCCGGTGCGCCTCAGCGGCGGAGTCGTAACACGATGTACCCGGGTTTGCTGGCCGGCTTAATGGGACGATTCTACTGGGAGACTGTGCCGTGACCGCACTCGGCGAGCAAGCCGCCAGCGTCTCTGCCGCTGATTTCCGCCAGGCGATGGGCCATTTCGCTACTGGCGTCACCGTGGTGACGTCGGTGACAGCGGACGGTTCTCCGGCCGGCACCACCGCGAACGCGATCACCTCGCTGTCGCTGGATCCGCCGCTGGTGCTGGTGTGCCTGGACCTGGCCAGCCTGACGCTCCAGGCGATCCGGCAGCATGGCGCGTTCACCGTCAACGTGCTTGGAGAACCGCAGCGGGAGCTGTCCGTGAACTTCGCGCGCCGCGGCTTCGCCGCCGCCTGGGACGGAGTACCGCACCGTTCCGGCCGGACCGGCAGCCCTCGCATTCAGGGGGCCCTCGCGGTACTGGACTGCACCGTCGAAGCACAGCTACCCGGCGGCGATCACGAGATCATCGTCGGCCGCGTACGGGCCGCCGAGGTAACCGGCGACGGCGCCCCGCTGGTGTACTGGCGCGGTAGCTACGCTTCCCTCGATCGCTGATGACGTCCGCCACGCACACTGACATGCTTGTCCACGTAGCTCATGATGAATAAGAGCTGGCCATGGTTGGGCGGCAGGACGTCGTTGAGCAGGTAGTTGCCGACGTGGTGGTATTTCCAGTCCACGGGGTCGTGGCTGGCGTGCGTGCGGGCGTTGCGCCAGTGGCGGCTGAGGTCATAGCGCTCGTCCGCCGCGCTGGCGCCGGTGAGCGAGAAAATGTCACTGGCTACCTCGACCGCGACCTCACTGGCGAACGCCTTGGCCTGCGCCACGGTGAGCGACCCGCGCGCCGCCTCAGCGGCATCGAGCGGACGGCGGGTCACCTCATCCAGCGTGGCAGCCGCCGCGGCGAGCATGACCTCGGCAGCACGGACGCGCGTGGCCAGCCGGCCGAAACGCTGGATGATGTGCGGGTCGTCGCTCGCGCGTTCGGCCCAGCCCTGACGGGCCGCCTCGAAGAACGGCCGGGCCTTGGTCCGGACGAAGGCACCCGCGTCGCGCAACGCGCCACCGGCGATGCCGGCCTGGATGGCGGTGTGGAACAGCTGCGCCCGCGCGCCGAGCTGCTGGGGGACCTCGAACGCGCGCTCATACGGGACAATCAGACCAGGATCCACGGCCACGTCGTCGAAGGCCGCCGTGCCGCTGACCGTTGCCCGCTGGCCCATGACATTCCAGTCATCGTCAAGCTTCACGCCATCGGCGTCGCGCTCGACGAACGCCAAGACCAGACGCGAGTCGTCATTGAGTGCGCTGACGCCGATCCAGCGGGAGGTGATCGCCCCGGTGCAGTAGTACTTGCGACCGGTCAGGAGAGGCCCGCGCGACGTAAGCCGCAGCCGGGTCTTCAGGTCCTGGGCGTGCGCGCCGCCGCGCTCGGCCAGGCCGTTGCCGATGCGGGAACCATTCAGCACATCGGTGTACAGCCGCTCCCGCTGGACCGGAGTTCCCCAGACGGCGAGCACGTCGACCAGCAGGAAGTGGGACTGGGGCACCTGCGCGATCGCTGGGTCGACGGCGGCAATCGTGCGGATCACCTCGGCCAGCACGCTGGCGGGCAGGCCGGGGCCGCCGTATTCCCGCGGCACGGTGATCCCGAGCAGGCCGGAGGAGTCCAGGGCCTCGAGCTCGCGGACCGGGACGGTCCCAGCCCGGTCGCGCTCGATCGCGCCATCGGCGATCGAGGCAGCGTAATTCAGCGCGACGGTGATCGCGTCATTGCCGGAGCTGATCACAGGATGCCTCGGCGGCGGAGCACCGGCAGCACGCCCTCGCCGACCTGGTAGACCTCTTCCAGGTGCGGGTAGCCGGACAGGATGAACTCGTCGATACCGAGCTCGTGGTACTCAGCCATCCGGTCGGCGACCTCCTCGTGGCTGCCCACCAGCGCGGTGCCGGCGCCGCCGCGGACCAGGCCGACGCCGGCCCACAGGTTCGGCGAGACCTCCAGGGAGTCGGTCCGGCCGCCGTGCAGCGCGGTCATCCGGCGCTGGCCTTCTGACTGGGACGAGCGCTGCACCGCCTGGGCGCGCTCGATGGCGGCCGGGTCGAGGCCGTCGAGCAGCCGCTGCGCCTGCGCCCACGCCTGCGCCGAGGTGTCCCGCGCGATCACGTGCAGCCGGATGCCGAACCGCAGCTCGCGCCCGGCGGCCTTGGCTCGCTCGCGGACCCGGTCAAGCTTGCCAGCCACGTCGGCCGGAGGCTCGCCCCAGGTCAGGTAGACATCGGCATAGGATGCCGCCACGTCGAGCGCGTCGCTCGACGAGCCGCCCAGGTAGATCACCGGGCTGGCCCCGGGCGGGACGATCTGGGCGCCGCGGATGTCATAGTGCTCGCCGGTCAAGTCGACCTTGCTGCCGGTCCACAGCGAGCGGACCACGTGCAGGAACTCAGCGGCGCGCCGGTAGCGGTCGGCCTTGCCCAGGTGGTCGCCGAACCGGCGCTGCTCGTCGTCATCGCCGCCCGTCACCACGTTCAGCAGCAGTCGGCCGCCCGAGATGCGCTGGTAGGTCGCGGCCATGTGTGCGGCCAGGGTAGGTGACAGCAGGCCCGGACGGAAGGCGACCAGAAACTTGAGGCGCTCGGTGACCTGGGTCAGGCCAGCCGTGATAATCCACGCGTCCTCACACCATGAACTGGTCGGGGTCAGCGCACCCACGAAGCCCAGTTGCTCGGCCGACCGGGCGATCTGGCCGATGTAACCGATATCCGGCGCGCGTTCTCCGCTTTTTGCGACACTGCCATTCTCGGTGACGCGGCTGCCCGCGACGCCGACCGCGTTACCGAGGCTCAGGTCGCTGCGCGAGTCGCCGTTGGTCGGCAGGAACCAGTGCGGGACGATCCCCATGCGCCACCTCCCGTCTTATGTATATCAAAACGATCGGGAATGTAGCAATAACTCGGACGGATGCTTGTCCGGCTAAGGACAGGAGCCGGGAGAGATGGCGTAGGTCATAGCTGGCGACCTGCTTGCCCTCTCGCACTCCCGTGATGTCAGAGAAGCGGAAGTGGACGCCTTCCCAGACGCGGGCGTCGATGACCTCCCGGGTGATGACTGCCCATTTGGCATAGGTACGGATGACACCGGGGTCGTTCGGGCTGGTGAGGGCGATCGGTGCGGGTGCGTCCGGGCCGAGGAACGCCGTCAGCACCTGCTGGGCCGCGCCCGCGTAGCCGCCGTGCCCACTGGGGTACTCCGGGTAACGCGGGGTCACCGACAACGGCGTCCAGCCCGGATCCGGCTGGATACTACCGTCCCGTATTGCGGTCACCGGGCGCCAGAACACGTACTGAAACTTGGCGTTGTAGATGGCTATCTGCGCATCGGTGGTGATCGCGTGGAAGGCGGCCACCAGCGTCGCGTCCCAGCGCAGCGGGCGGGATGACCCGGCGAGCACAGCACGGAGGATCTGCACGTAGGCGAAGTTCAGCGCCGGGAACCAGAACAGGGCGACGTCGGTTTGGGCCGGTGTGCGGGCAGTGCTGGTGGCGCTGCCGTAGGCGCGGACCTCGGCCAGCGCGGACAGGTAGGTGCGTGAGCTGAGGCTGGGCGGCGGGCCCGGATCGAACTGGTTGTTCCTGGCCAGCAGGAACGGACGGGCGTTGCCCTGGCCGGCGCGCACGGCCGGGCCGAAGGTAGGCGGTGTGGGCTGCCAGATGCCAGGACCCGGCGGTGGCGGCGTGTAGGGAATGTCGAGTGAGGCCGTGTCGGTGCCATCCGCCCGCCGCTCGGCTAGTACAGCCGCGGCCTGATTCTGGCCGGACTCGATCCCGGCTTGACGGGCCGGATCATCCGGGATGGCGGCGAGGGTTGCGGCGAGGTCCGCGTCGAGCTGTGACTGCTGGCTGGGCACCAGCGCCGCCAGTGTGTCGTGTAGCGCCTGGGCGAACGCCGCCGTGGTGTAGTCCGTATCGTTGCGTTCCCCGACCGCGCGTACTGCCGCCAGCCAGCTCACCGCCCAGGTGCGGCTCTGGGTGATGGCTTCGGGGAACGCCGCGGCGCTGACCGTCTGGTCGGTGATGTCGTACCACCGCAGAACGACATCCGCGGGCGCGGGGTCCGTTCGCGTGGAGCCTCGTGCGGCGCTGGTCGGCCCCGCTGTACTTACGGACAACGCTGCCACCAGGGTCAGGGCGGCCGCCAGGCCGGCGTTCCGCTTTACTGCCATGCAGGGCTCCTTCGGCCCGGGTCGCGCCCGCGACCGCGTCCGCGCGATGAGAGTCCGCTCCCGAGACCCACCGTGGCACCGACCGCAACGAAAGTCAATATTTTCGATCAAATAGATAGGTAAGGCGCGATCGATTGCACCACCAGAGAACATGCTCCACGCCTACGAACGCGAGCTGCGTCGTCCTGGATACGCGGACAGCGTGTTCATCATGCCGGCATGAGCAGCTGGTCCGCCTCGTCGGCTGGCGCTACGTGCATGACCGCCGACGCGGTCTGCCATCGGCGAGTGGCGTCGCCGATGGCGTGGATGGCGGCGCGCAGGGTAGCCAGTGCTCTTACCATCGCTGCTGCCGGGTCGTCGGCGTTGATGATCATCTGCACGTCCACCAGGCCGCTGCTCAGGTCAGCCGTGAGGTCGGGGTCCTCGATGGCGGCATCGGCTGCCTCCAGGGCGAGGAGTGCGTCCATCAGCGGCCCGAGACGCGGTTCAAAGGAGCCCGGGCCGGCGTAGGTTACTTCCTGGATGGTCAGGTACTTCACTGCGTCTCCTCGTCCCAGCAGTGGCTTGCCGGGAGCTGGCCGAGCAGATTCCGGGCGTTGTCCGGGGGTCAGGTGGCGTGAGCCGGCGTGGATGTTCCTGCGCGTGCCGGGCACGTCATCGTGCCTGCTCTGTGAGTCTAATCGCGGCTGTTCAAAGACGCCACAGGCGCATTTATCTAGTTTTTCGATCGGAAATATTTACATATGAGCCGAGGCGACACATACTAGGCGTCTATGAGCGCAACTGCGAAAACCCGTGCGCGGGGCTCGGTGCCGGTGTACAAGCGCAGGAGGCGACGCCTGTACGCGGCGGCCGTCGTGGTGGTCGCCGCGGTGGCCGGGGTGTCGGCCTGGGCGGCCACCAGCGGAGGTTCGGGCTCCCCGCTCCCCGACTTCACGATCACCACGTCGCAGGGCACAGTGGCCAACTCCGACAGCATCATCGAAAGCAACCCGGCGCTGGCCGGCACGATTCCCGCCCGCCTGCACTGGGTGCCATTCGACGCGGGGGTCACCGCGGTCGCGGAGATGCGCAGCGGAACGATCCAGTCCATCAGCGGCGTCGGCAACCCACCCGCGACCGAGGCCATCGGCGACGGCACTGGCATCGTGGTCGTGCTGGCGCAGAGCTTCGACGATGACTCCCTGCTCGTCCCGGCATCGATCACCTCGTCCGCACAGCTGGCGGGCAAGTCGGTGGGCGTGCTTGTCGGATCGAGCGAAGATTACGAGCTGCGCGGCTGGCTGGCCCTGGAGCACCTGACCGGCTCGGTCAAGATCGTAGGGATGGGCAGCGAGCAGGCCGTGGCCGCCGCCTATCTCGCGCACGCGGTGGACGCCGCGTACGTGTACGGCGGATACGCGGCGGCGGTCGAGGCCAAGGGCGCGCACCCGCTCACCAACGCCGAGCAGATCGCGAAGCTGGGCGTGCCGGGCATCAACGTGGTGGCGGTTTCGGAGAACCTGGTCAAGAACAATCCGGCCCTGGTTCAGAAGTACGTGTGTGCCGAAGTGCAGGCGACCAGGCTGTTCACCGGGTCGCAGGGCGCCAGGTACCTGGCACAGAGCGCAAAGGTGCAGGGTGCGGCCGGCAACCAGATCGTGGCCGCCACCAAGGCTTACCCGTTCATCCCGCTCAGTCAGCAGCTCTACTGGCTCGGCTCGGCCAAGGGCGACCTCAGCGCCCCGATCGTAAAGGCGTACACGCAGACCGGCCAGTTCCTGGTCGGGCAGGGCCGGCTGCCGGCCGTGCCGTCCGCTGCGACCGTCGCCGCCCACGTCGATCCGACCTTCGTCAAGAACGCGCTGTCCGGTGCTTGCTGAGCGGCCGCGCGGCGGCTCGGCCGACGCGCGCGCTCCGGCGAGCACTGAGCGGCCGCGCGGCGGCTCGGCCGACGCGCGCGCTCCGGCAAGCACTGAGCCCCGAATCGCTGACGTCGCCATCCGCGGGGTCGGCAAGACGTTCCGGCGGGGCGGCCGGCGCACCGTTGCGCTGGCCGACGTCAGCCTGGATGTCCGGGCGGGCGAGCTGGTCTGCCTGCTCGGCCCGTCCGGCTGCGGCAAATCCACTCTGCTGCGGATCGTCGCCGGCGCGCTGGTGCCGGACGAGGGCACGGTGACGGTGGCGGGCCAGCCGGTCGACGGGCCGTCGGCGGACCGGGGCATGCTGTTCCAGTCGCCGATGCTCTTTCCGTGGCTCACCACCAGGAAAAACGTCCTGTTCGGGCCGCTGGCCCAGCGTTCGCGCGGGCTGCACGAACGCGACGACCCCGAACTGGAGGCGGAGGCCGACGCCATCTTGGATACAGTGGGCCTGGGCGGATTCGGTGACGCGTTCCCGCACGAGCTGTCCGGCGGCATGCGGCACCGTGCCGCGTTCGCCCGTGCGCTGGTCACCCGGCCTTCGCTGCTGCTGATGGACGAGCCGTTCGGTGCCCTGGACGCGATCACGCGGCTGCGGATGCACGACTTCCTGCTCCGGGTGCGGGAGCACTACCAGATGACCGTCATCTTCGTGACACATGACATCGAGGAAGCCGTGCTGCTCGGCGACCGGGTAGCTCTCATGGGGGGCCGGCCACCCGGCATTCGCGAGATCATCGATGTCCCGCTCGGCCGGCCACGGCAGGCCCTCGACGTGGACACGTCGGAGTTCCTCGCCGTCAAACGCACGATCCGTGCCAGTCTGGGGGTGTTATCCGTGGCGCACTGGAGCACGCTGCCCGTGGCCGTAGAGGAACGGGCCGTGGAGGAACGGGCCGCGGCAGATTCCGTCGACGATCAGTTTGAACTCGCCGCGCACCGGCTGGCCCGGCGGAAGGCGCGGTCGCGGCGGGTCATGGTCGGAGCGATCGGCATCGTGGTGCTCCTCGCGGCGTGGGAGATCGCCGCGGTCATCCTGGACGACGCGGTCGTGCTGCCGTCGGTGACGCAGACGGTCCACGCGTTCGTCTTCTACTTCGGCCGGCCCTACCCGTCGGCCGCCAAGCCGTTGTGGTACGACCTGGTCGTCAGCCTGCGCCGGATCCTGCTGGGTTTCGTGCTCGGGGTCCTCGGCGGCGTGGCGCTGGGCGCGGCCATGTCGGCGAACCGCTTCGTCAGGCACCTGATCGACCCGGTCATCGAGGTTGTCCGGCCGCTCCCGCCGCTGGCCTTTATCCCGCCGCTGATCGTGTGGTTCGGCATCGGCGAACTCCCCAAGGAAGTGCTTATCACCGGCGGGATCATCCCGATCATGACGATCGCCACCGTCGCGGCGCTCGACGAAGTGCCGGAAGATCTGCTCCTCGCCGCCCGCACCCTGGGCGCGTCCCGGCGGTACACGCTGCTGCACATCCAGCTCAGATCCGCGCTGCCGGGCATCCTGATCGGCATGCGGATCTCCATGGCCGGGGCATGGACCTCCATCGTGGCCGCGGAGATGCTCGCCGCGACCAGCGGCGTCGGATACCTGATCAGCCAGGCCGGCGACTACCTGAACATGTCTATCGTGTTCGCAGGCATCATCACCATCGCCGTCGCCGGGCTGCTGCTCGACGCATGCTTGCGCGGCCTGCTGCTCTTCGCCGACCCCAGCCGCCGTTCCTGAGGAGTCTTCGCCATGCACCTGTCGGTGGCGCTTGATGGCACGGGCTGGCATCCTGCCGCGTGGCGCGAGGAGCGGGCCCGGCCCGCGGAGCTGTTCACGGCCCGCTACTGGGCGGATATCGTCGCCGAGGCCGAACGCGGGCTGCTCGACTTCGTGACCATCGAGGACGGCTTCACCGTGCAGTCGTCCCGGGCCGATCAGGTGACCGGGCGGCTGGACGCTGTGCTGATCTCGGCCCGAGTGGCGCCGCTGACCCGGCATATCGGCCTGATCCCGACGGTCGTGGTCACCCACACCGAGCCGTTTCACATCTCCAAGGCGATCGCCACACTTGATTACGCGAGCAACGGCCGGGCCGGAGTCCGGGTGCGCGTGTCGGCGAGCACGGAGGAGGCGGCCCTGTTCGGCCGGCGGGGCCCGCTACCAGGGAGCGAGCTGCTGGCCGAGGCGGCCGACTATGTGGAGGTGGTGCTGCGGCTGTGGGATTCCTGGGAGGACGACGCGGAGATCCGTGACGTCGCGACCGGGCGTTTCGTAGACCGGGACAAGCTGCACTACATCGACTTCGCGGGCAGGTTCTTCAGCGTCAAGGGCCCATCGATCACGCCCAGGCCGCCGCAGGGGCAGCCGGTGGTGGCCGCGCTCGGGCACGGGCCCGGGGCGCACCGGCTGATCGGCCAGGTGGCGGACATCGGTTTCGTGACACCGCGCACCGCCGATCACGCCCGCGACATCGTGGCCGGGATCCAGACGGACCGGCCGGTCCATGTCTTCGCCGACCTGGTGGTGTTCCTGGGCTCGACGCCCGGCGAGGCCGCTCGCCGCCAGGCCCGCATGGATGAACGCGCCGGCTACGCCTACACCGGCGACGCGACCGCCTTCACCGGCACGCCGGCCCAACTGGCCGGCCTGCTCGTGCAATGGCAGCGGGCAGGCCTGTCCGGGTTCCGGCTGCGGCCGGGCGCCATCCCCGACGACCTCGAGGCGATCACCCGCGGCGTGGTCCCCGAACTACAGCGGCGGGGCGCCTTCCGCACCGCCTACGAAGCCGGCACCTTGCGCGAGCGGCTGGGGCTCGGCCGGCCTGCCAGTCGTTATGCATGGAGCCGATCATGATCAAGCAGATCCACCTGGCCGCTCACTTCCCCGGCGTGAACAACACCACGGTGTGGAGCGATCCGCGGGCCGGCAGCCACATCGAGTTCAGTTCCTTCGCGCACATGGCCCGGACCGCGGAGCGGGCCAAGTTCGACTTCCTGTTCCTCGCCGAGGGGCTTCGGCTGCGCGAGCAGAACGGCAAGATCTACGACCTCGACGTCATGGGGCGGCCCGACACGTTCACGGTGCTGGCCGCGCTGGCCGCGGTGACCGACCGGCTCGGCCTGGCCGGCACGATCAACTCCACGTTCAACGAGCCATACGAGGTCGCCCGGCAGTTCGCCACGCTCGATCACCTGTCCGGCGGGCGGGCCGCGTGGAACGTGGTCACCTCGTGGGACGCGTTCACCGGCGAGAACTTCCGGCGCGGCGGATACCTGCCGCAGGAAGCCAGGTACGACCGGGCCCGGACGTTCCTGGCCACCGCGTTCGAGCTGTTCGATTCCTGGCACGGCGATGAGATCGTGGCCGACAAGGCGTCTGGCGTCTTCCTGGCCGACGCCACGGCCGGCCGTTCGTTCCATAAGGATCTTTTCTTTGACATCAATGGCCGGTTCAACGTGCCCCGCAGCCCGCAGGGACGGCCGGTCATCTTCCAGGCCGGGGACTCCGATGAGGGCCGCGAGTTCGCCGCGTCCAGCGCGGACGCGATCTTCAGCCGGCATGGCACGCTGGAAGAGGGGCAGAAGTTCTACGCCGACGTGAAGGGGCGGCTGGCCAGGTACGGGCGCACGCCGGATGAGCTGCTGATCTTGCCGGCCGCGACGTTCGTGCTCGGCGGCACCGACGCGGAGGCGGCCGAGCGGGCGCGGGAGGTGCGCCGGCAGCAGGTCAGCGGCGCGACCGCGATCGCGTTCCTGGAGCAGGTGTGGAACCGGGACCTGTCCGGCTACGACCCGGACGGGCCGCTGCCTGAGGTGGATCCCGTGGTGGGCGAGCACACGGTGGCCCGGGGCCGGGCCAGCGTGCGGATGCACCGTGATCCGCTGGCCGTCGCGGCGCAGTGGCGGGCGCTGGCAGCGGAACGGCGGCTGTCGATCCGCGAGCTGATCATCGAGGTCACCGGCCGCCAGACGTTCGTGGGCTCGCCCGCCACCGTCGCTGCGGCGATCAACGACCTGGTGCAGGCCGATGCCAGCGACGGGTTCATCCTCGTCCCCCACATCACCCCCGGCGGGCTCGACGAATTCGCCGGCACGGTCGTGCCCCTGCTGCAGGAACGCGGCGTCTTCCGCACCGACTACAAGGGCAGCACGCTGCGCGAGCACCTCGGCCTGGCCCCGCTATGAGTGTTCCGCTGGGCGTGCTCGACCTGGTGCCGGTCAGCTCCGGCTCCACCGCCGCACAGGCGCTGCGGAACAGCATCGATCTGGTGCAGGCCTGCGAGCGGTCCGGCTACGCCCGGACGGCAGGCCCTGCGGCGGCTCCGGCCCGGCCCGCGGCGCCCGGGGTGAGAGCCGCTGTGCCGGGGCAGAATTGGGTAGGCGAGCCAATGGGACACGGGCGATGGGAGCCAGGTAGATGTCATGGTCCGGGCGCCTGGCGGCGCTCTGGCCCAGGGCGCCCGCTGAGGACGAGGAAGGCACCGAGCCGGATCCTCGGTTCACCTTCGCCAACGAGCGCACCTTCCTGGCATGGAGCCGGACGGCGCTGGCGCTGGTGGTGGCCGGGCTCGGCATCGTGCAGCTGCTGCCGCCGTTCCCCGGCGTCCCGGTTGGCCGCCACCTGCTCGGCGTCCCGCTGATCGTGCTCGGCGCGGTGCTCGCGGTCGCCGCGTACAGCGAGTGGATCCGCAACCAGCGCGCACTGCGCCGGGGCGAGCCGCTGCCCCGGTCGGTCATGCCGTGGGTCCTGGCCGCCACGATCACCATGATGGCGGTCATCTCCGCGATCGTCGTACTGCTTTCGGCGGCCCGGTGACTCCCGCCCGGCATGGCGGTGATCCGGGAAAGCGCGGTCCCGGGCTGTCCCGGGAGCGCACCTCACTGGCCCGGGAGCGCACCTCACTGGCCTGGATGCGGACCGCGATTTCCTTTGCCGCTCTCGGCGGCGCCGTGCTCAAGGTGAACGTGGTCACCGGGCTGATCATCTTGGGTATTGCTCCGCTGATATGGCAGCTGGGCCGGATTTCCTCCCGTCGCCCGCCCGCGGACGGCATGCCCGCGGACGGCATGCCCGCGGACGGCATGCCCGTGGTCGGGGCCACCCGCATCCGGCTGATCACCGTGTCGGTCGTGGGCGTGTCCCTGCTCTGCCTGCTCATCGCGCTGTTCGGCCGCGGCGTACCCACTGCCCTTCGCTAGCTCGCGACCTGTCGACTTCCTGCTCCGCGACAGCCTGTGACTGGGTGCCTGTGCACGACACCGGCGCGGGCAACCAGATCAACGCCATCGCGGCCAGCGGATCGGTCATCTACGCCGGATGGTGCGGTAACGGCTGCAACCCCGCCGGAGCGGCGCCGTTCACCTCGGGCATCGACATCAACTACGGCGGGACCTGGCACACCGTCCACTCACCGGTCCTGCCCAACCGCATCCCGACGTCTTTCACCATTGACCCCGCTAATGCGGCGCACGTTGTCGTGACGTACGGCGCCTTCTCCCGTCACTGGATCCCCGGAGGCGGGACAGGTCACGTCTTCGCTTCCTTCAACGGCGGCGCCTCATGGACCGATATCAGCGGTGACCTGCCTGACGTGCCAGCCGACAGTTCGGTCATCTGGCACCACCAGCTGGTCGTCGGCACCGACATCGGCGTCTTCTCGACCAGCGCATTCTTCCCTGGCGACTGGCACCGGCTCGGACAGGACCTGCCGCCTGCCCCGGCGCTCGACCTCGCTGTGTCACCAGATCAGGGCTATCTGCTCGTGGCTACCCACGGCCGGGGCCTGTGGAAGCTCGAAGGCTGACCGGCGCGGCGCGCAGCTGACATCCGGCGGCCCGGCTGGCACATGGCTGGCCCGCCGGGAGAGTCCCGGTCGGCACCTGCGGGTCAGCAGTCGATCAGCTCGGGGGTCTGGTTGAGGATCTGGGACCGTGCGGTGATGAATTCCGCGTGCGCCGCGGTGGCGTCGGGCCGGAACACAGCGGCTCGGTGGCAGTTCTGGAATGCCAGCCGTACTCGGTAGTGCCGTTCGATCGCGCCGCGCATGGCGTCACTGGCCAGCAGCCGCAGCAGCTGCCCCCGCGCTGCTTCATCTGGTGGCGGGGTGTGGTTGTCGGCGAGCTCGCCGCCGCTGGCGTGCAGGTCTTCGATGAGCCCGCTGATCACCTGCCACGCGTATGGCAGGGAGCTGGCGATGCAGCCGATGAACGCCGTGTCGTCCACCTCGCCTCGCTGGGCCTGCTCCAGCAGGTCAGCCGGAACCGTCAGTGACATGCCTGTGTCCTTCCTGTCGTCGCCACACTCAATGCTTACATGAAAACGATATTCATTCCAGTAAGGTGGGGGTGGCGGGATGGTTAGGGGTGCCTCACCGTTAGTGACGGGCCCGTGGAATCCCAGCCACCGCGTTCCCCTGGCCCGTCATGGCCGAAGCGGCGGCGCAGCACGGGCAGCACCTCGGCACCTAGCCAGGCGATGTTCTCCACTGTCCCCGCGGGATCGCCGCCGCCTTCGGCCAGGCACAGCAGGTGCCGGATGCCGGTGCGCTCGATGGTGGCGGCCATCGACTGCGCGCAGTCGTCCGCAGTGCCGACCGGGTGGATCCGGCATAGCAGCTCCGCGTAGGCGTACGGGTCCCGGGCGGGACGCGGGCGGCCGTCCACCGGCCGGTATCCGGCCAGGCCCGGGCCCAGCCAGCGCGGTAGCTGGCGTCGCAGCAGCCGCCGGGCCTCCTCGCGGGTGCCGGCGACCTGGGCGACCACGGCGCCGATGTGACCCGGCGTGGGGCTGCCTTCGGGTGTCGCCGCCTGATAGGCGGTGATCATCTCGGCCTTGCCGTCGTCGCCGGTGTGCAGGCCGAGCAGCATCGGCAGGCCGCGGGCGGCGGCCAGCGCCGCCGTCGCCGGGGAGGTGCAGGCCACGACCAGCGGCGGGTGCGGGCGGGTCCGCGGCTGCGGGACCATGGGCACTTCCCGGAATCTGAACCGCGGCCCGGTGCCCGCGGCCCGGCCGCGGGTCAGCGCGGCCAGGAGCAGGTCCAGGGATTCGGCGAAGCCCGATTCGTAGCGGTCCAGTCCGGTGTCGAACACTTCCAGGTCCACCCAGGGGCCGCCGCGCCCTACGCCGAGCCGGAACCGGCCGCCGGAGACCTGGTCCAGCAGTGCAGCCTGCTCAGCCAGCGTCACCGGATGCTGGACCGACAGCACGCTGACGGCCGTTCCGGCCGCGATGCGGCTGGTGTGGCCGAGCACGTAGGCGGCTAGGGTGACCGCTGAGGGGCACACGCCGTAGGACATGAAATGATGCTCAGCGAACCACACGTCGTCGAATCCGGCGTGCTCCGCTGCCACAGCGGCACGCACCGTCGCCTCCAGCACGTCGGTGTGGGACTGGCCGGGGAACTGCGCCGCCAGCAGCAGCACCCCTACGCGTATCCCCGCCGGATCAGTCATCGACCGGGCTTTCGCCCGGTGACCGGGCTTTCGCCCGGTGTCCGCGGATGGGTCAGTGCTCGTCCCAGTGCCCGTCGTGCTGGGCATGCCGGTGGCCCTCGTGCGAGTAGTCGACGTGGCCGTCGTGCGGAACGGCGACGTGCCCGCAGCCCTCGCCATGCGAATGCTCGTGACCTTCGTGGGCGGTGTGGCCGTCGGCGGCGCATTCGTCAACATGGTCTTCGTGCGCCCGGTGCAGGTGACCGTCGTGTACGTAGTCGACGTGATCCCCGTGCGGGATGGCGGCGTGACCGCAACCCGCACCGTGCGTGTGGTCGTGGCCGACGTGGGGTCGGTGGTCGGTAGCGATAGTCATCGTGGTATCCTCCACGTTCAACGGCGTCGCCCTGATGTGTTCGCCGGCGAGCCAGTAATGAGACTTCGCCTCACTGTGACATCATTCGCTGGAAATCTGCTGACGAGGGATTGCCGTAGCTGGTACCCGGACCAGCGGCATTCTGCAAGCTCATGAAGTCAACGGCTTCACTGTGGTGCCCGCGGCGGGCGCGATCACGGCCAGAACGGCCAGCCGTACTACGGCACAGCATGTGAGGCTGGCACATCCTGGCGTAGCACGCGCATGTAGGCCCCGGTCAGGGCTGGCCCGGGCTGGATGCCAAGCTGGCTGTCCAGGCGCTTGCGGAGGTCTTCGTAGACCTGCAGGGCCTCCGCCTGGTAACCGCTGCCGGCCAGCACGATCATCAGGTGGGAGTGCGCCTTCTCGTTCAGCGGATCACGGGTCACCAGTGCCCGCAGGTGCGCCAGTACCTGGTCATTCAGCCCTGCCCTCAACGCGACCTCGGCGTATTCCATCACCGCCGCCGCCTGCTGCCCGGCCAGCACGGCCAGGGCCGGATGGGGCCGCAGAATATCCACATCGGCCAGCGGCTCTTGCCGCCACAGCCGCAGTGCTTGCTCATACATCCGGCAAGCCGTCAGGGCATCGCCGGATGAGCGTGCTGTCCGGGCTTGACCGGCGAGCCGCCGGAATTCCAGTAGATCGAGCTGGTCACCCGCAACCCTGAGCCGGTAGCTGGTGCCGGCTGACACCAGCGTCCCGTCGCGATTCCGCGGGGAATGCGCACCGTCCACGGCGCGCCGCAGCCTGCTCACGTAGGTCTGCACCAGGTTCACCGCGGTAGGCGGCGGCCGGTCGCCCCACAGCGTGTCAATGATGGTTTCCCGGTGTACGAGAGTGTCCGGCTCCAGGGCCAGTAGAGCCAGGACGGCACGCTGCCTTGGCGGTCCGAGCTCGACGCGTGTGCCGTCACGCCAGGCCGCGAGCGGGCCGAGTATCTCAAGTCGCAGCCGGGCGGATAGGTCTGATTGCTGCTGGCCCGGGCCGGGACCGGTGGCGGGTGCGGCCCCGGCGCCGCGTGCGGCCAGGACGAGTTCCTCGGTCTGGCCGGTGTCGAGCCCGAGCGCATCCGCCAGCCTGGTGAGCGAACGCGCTCTTGGCCTGAGCCTGCGCCCCTGTTCCAGATCCCGGATCGCCGCCACGCTGATGCCCGCCAGGTGGGCAAGCCGTTCCTGGGTAAGCCCTGCCATCAGCCGCCGGGACCGGAGCAGCACGCCAAACGTGCGGACCTCGGCACCGATCGCGCCGGTCTCCCGGCTCAAGGCGTGTCCCCTCCCGCTAACCCGCCGGGAGGCGAAGCCGTCTGGAGTACCAGTGCCGGAACCCGGACTGGCCGTGGGCGGCGCCATGCCGCCGCCCAGGCCCGCCCGGCGCCGTAGAAGAGGGCGCTGAGCGCCCCGACGTAGAAGCCAATGGGCCAGTTGCTGAGGTATGAGGCCGCGATCGCGGCCCAGACGGTGACCGTCGCGATCAGGACCGAACCGAGCATGGCAACGGCCGGCCGGCTGGTCAGGGATCTGGCGGCCGCGGGCGGACCTATCATCAGGCTGAAGATCAGCAGGGCACCCACCACCGGAACGGTCATAGCCGTGGCCAGCGCGACGATGATCAGGAAGCAGATCTCGATACGGTAGCCGCGGACTCCCTTGGCCTCCGCGACCTCCGGGACCATGGACGAAAGCATGAGCGGCCGGTAGAGGAAGACCACCGCCGCGATGCAGATGACACCCAGAACGGCGACGGGCAGCAGTTCGGTGGAGCTCACGCCCAGCACCTCACCGAACAGGAGCGAGTAGATCTGCGGCTCGTACTCGGTGGTCCTGCTCAGGAATGCGGCGCCGAGGGCGAGCATCATGACCAGGGCGAGCGCGGTCACCACGTCGTGGCGGCCGCGGCGGCCGAGTGTACCGATGCCCAGCGCACCCAGCAGCGAGAACACGGCGAGGCCCACCAGCGCGTTGATTCCCAGCAGGCTGGCCCCGGCGGCCCCAGCGAACGCTCCCTTGGGGATGGCGTGAGCGGGGAACGCCGAGCCACGTAGCACCACGAAGAACCCGACCACGCCGGCCACCGGGGCCACGATCGTCGCAACGGCCCAGGTGTTCATCATGAAAGCCGCGAACATCTGGCCTCCTCGCGTCGGTACCGGGCCATCCAGGCGGTCTGGAGCCCGCAGACCAGGTAGGCGACGAACACCACGGCGACGATGAAGAAGCTGACCGGCAGGCCCTGCCTGCCGGATCCCCAGTAGTAGCTGTCGTAGGACAGCAGGACGCCGAGCCAGGTGGCGCCCACGCCGATCAGGCACGCGCTGGCCAGTGCCCGGACAACTGTCCTGGTGAGGCGCAGCGCAGCGGCAGCGGGGCCTATCAGCAGTGCGGTGGAGAGTATGGCTCCGACGGACATCGAAGACAGCCCGACCGACAGGGCCAGGGCCAGCACGTAGAGCAGGCCCACGAGACGGACCCGGACACCCCGCGCCGCGGCGATGTCGCTGCTGACCGTGATCAGCAACAGCGGCCGGTAGGCGACCGCGATGCAGCCGAGCGATATTCCGCCGAGTATGACCACGGCCGGGATGGTGCTGCCGGTGACAGTGAAGATCGAACCGAACAGGATCTGCTGGGTGGTACCTGTCGTGGCCCCTCTGGTGGTGTCGAGATAGAGGAACAGGGCGGACAGGCCGATGGCGGCACCGAGCACGATGCCGGTGGCCAGATCCCGTCCGCGGCCCCGGCGTGCGCCGATCATGTCCATCACGCCCGCGCCGAACACACCCAGTCCGACGAACCCCGCCAGCGGGCTCATCCCCGCCAGCACCGCGCCCGACCCGCCGGCCGCCGAAACGTCGCCGAGCGCGTGCCCGCCGAAGGACTGACCTCGTATGACGGTGAACACGCCGACCACGGCGGAGACCATTGCGGTCACGCCACCGATGGTGGCTGCCACGCGAACCTGCGGGCTGGAGAAGAAGCCCGGCTCGAATATCCACGTGTAAAGCTGGTGCATGACCGGTCAGCCAGCCTTGGTTCCCGGCCCCGCACCGATCCGCGGGCCGGTGCTGAGCACAGGGCCATCCTCGTCGGGGGTGCCGGGCGCCTCGCCGGCTACGACCAGGACGCGCCCATGCACGTGCAGGACGTCGACGTGGTAGCCATACAGCGCGCCCAGGACCTCGCCTCGGATGACGTCCGTGGTCGGGCCGCTGGCCGCGCGTCCGGCGGCCAGATAGACCACCTGATCCATCACCGGCAGGAGCGGGTTCATCTCGTGAGCGGACAGCAGGATGGCGATCTGCTGCTCGCCCGCGATGCGGGCGAGCAGGCGGACGATCTCCTGGCCGCTGCGGATGTCGAGGTTGGCGAGCGGTTCGTCAAGCAGGAGCAGCCGGGGGCGGCTGACCAGGGCGTGCGCGATCATCACCCGCTGCTGTTCGCCGCCGGACAGAAGCCCTACCCTGGCGTCCGCGAAGTTGTCGGCATCGACGGCATGCAGCATCTCGCGGACCGCCTGATTACGCTCCTTCGAGCGCACGGGCATCCCCGGACGGTGGCCGTCGATCCCGAGTGCCACCAGGTCCCGGGCCCGCATCGGTACGTCCGGATCGAGGATGATCTTCTGGGGGACGTAGCCGATGGACGCGTCGCGCCGGAAGCGGAGGCGTCCGAGCACCGCCACGCTGCCAGCCGATGGCCGCTGCAGGCCCAGGATCACCCGCAGTAGCGTCGTCTTGCCCGCGCCGTTCGGCCCGATCAAGCCGGTGAACTGACCAGCCCGGAGGGTAAAGCTGACGTTGTCGAGGATCGGCCGGCCCGAGAGCCTTACGCTGATTCCGTCGACGTCCAGAACGCTAGGTCCGGCTGCCGTGGCCCAGGCGTGTTCCGTCGTCATCAAGGCGATTCACAGCTTCTGGGTCGAGGTCTTGTCCGACACGGCCTTCGCCAGGGCGTTGACCTCCGCGAGCATCCATGACTGGTAGTCATAGCCCGGCGTCGGCATGGTCTCGTAGACGCCGACCACCGGCACCCCGGCCTTGAGCGCGGTCTCCCGGATCGATGTGGTGAGCACGTCGGTCACCTGCTGGTTGTAGGCGAACACGTTGACCTTGTGCTGGGTGAAGAAACCGTTCTCCAGCGCGATGTCCTGGGCCGGGGGATCGACACCGTTCATGATGTCGGCCTGGAACGCGAAGGGCGTCAGGTTCGTGATCCCCATGGCCGTGAGCAGGTAGTCGGCCACCGGCTCCGTCGTCGCCGCTAGCGTGCCTGGGTACTTCGCCTTGAACTGCGCGATGGCGTTCCGCCACGGGGTCAGCGACCGGTCGAACGCATCGAGGTTGGCGTGGAAGAAGGCGGCGTGAGCAGGCTGGAGAGCAGACAGCGCCGAGGCCATGGCTTGCGCCGCGGCCGGCATCGTCTTCGGGTCGTACCACAGGTGCGGATTGGGAGTGTTGTCGGGCAGTCCGAGCAGGTCCTGCACGATGATCACCTTGCGCTTGGAGTTCGGCGACGACGACTCCATCTTGCTGATCCAGTCGTCGTAGCCGACGCCGTTCTGCACGATCAGCTGAGCACCGCTGACCTCCGCCGCCACGCTCGGGCTGGCCTCGAACGTGTGCGGATCGGTGTTCGGGTTATTCAAGATCGAGGACACATGTACGTACCGGCCGCCGATCTGGCTGAGGACGTTGGCGTACTCGTTCTCGGTGCCGATGGCATTGATCACCGAGGTCGACTGCGTGCTGCCGGAGGCCGAACCGGAGTTCGCGGCCGCGTTGCTGCTCGAGCAGCCGGCCACCGCCAGCGCCATCACGGCAAGCCCGCTGGCTAGCGTCCTGCCCCGTCTCATCCAGAGGAACCTGCCGTGCGTGAACTGCCAGGAAACTCCGCTCATGAGCTGAAATATAGTCTCAGACTGAGTCTCATTTCAATCTTGACCTTCAGCATGCCGCCCGCGAGTTCTCAAGGGCATCGGAGAGGGTTCCAGACAATTGCATAAACGAATGCTTATGTGTTTATGTAATAGCGTGCCGGACGGGACGAAGGCCTACGAGGCGGCCGGGGAACTGCTCAAGGTCCTGTCTGCGCCGGCCCGGCTGGCAATCGTGGTCGAACTGGCCGAGCAGCCGCTGTTCGTGCATGAGCTGGTCAAACGCCTGGACATGAGCCAGCCCCTCGTTTCCCACCATCTGCGGATACTGCGGGACGCGCGGCTGGTCGGCGTCGAGCGCCTCGGCAGGGAGGCCGTGTATTCGCTGGCCGACCAGCACGTCGGCCACATCGTGGCCGACGCCGTACAGCACAGTAACGAGGTGCAGTGAACAGTACTCAATCCGCGATCCTGCGCAGCAGGGCCCGTGCCGCCTGCATAATAGGAGTGTTATGCCAGCTCACGGGATGGCCGACGAACTGCACGACGTGGTCGAGCATCGCCTGCGCCGGATAGATCAGCGCTACACCGCCGGACGGCGGGCAATCATCGACCTGCTGGTCAGTGCGGAGCACCCGGTGAGCATCGCCGACATCGCCGAGAGACTTCCCAGCCTCCCGCGCAGCTCGGCCTACCGGCATCTGGTCGACCTGCAGGCGGCCGGGGTCGTCCGCCGGATCACCGCCAACGATGAGTTCACCCGCTTCGAACTCGATGAGAACCTCACTGGCCACCATCATCACCTGCTATGCGTGAACTGCGGCAAGGTCACCGATATCACCCTCCCGGCTGGGTTCGAGCAGGATGTGGATAAGGCCATCAGTCAGCTCGCCGACGCGGAGAGCTTCGAGCCGCTCAGCCACCGACTCGACGTACTAGGCGTCTGCGCGGGCTGCCAGTAGCGTGTGTCCGCCCCTTTCAGCCGAGTCCGGGCTCTCCTGCCGGGACGGATCGTAACGGAGCGTGGGTGGCCGTGTGTTCGGGGCATACTCCGGCTAGCTCGACAACGTGCCGCGTGAGCGTGAACCCGGCTTCGGCGGCGACCTGCCGGGCCCATTCCCATACCTCGGTTCCGTCGACCTCGACGGCGCGCCCGCAGACCCGGCAGGTGAGCAGGTGGGTGATGCCGCCACGGCGCAGCCGGTAGCGGGCTTGCCCGTCGGCGCTGCGGACGACCTCCACGCTGCCGTGCTCGGCGAGTACGCGCAGGTGCCGGTAGACCGTGGCCAGCCCGATCGCCTGGCCGTGGCGCTGTACGTCGTCGTGGATCTCCCGTGCGCCGCAGAACGAGGGTGCCGCGGACATGACCGCGATAACGGCCGCTGCCTGCCTGGTATCGCGGGCCCTGGTCCCTCGCGCCTGCGGCATCCGGCCTCCCGTGCCATGCAGATCGTGTGACACCGGCAGGCTCTCCCGCGGTGGCGCGTCGGTGCCTGTCCGGTCCCGGGGCCTGGTGATACCGCCAGGCCGCGGGTGCGGTGTTAATGGAAATGATTACCATAACGACGTTCATTTTCAACTGGCATCGCCCCGGCGGTCGGCGATCAGGCTCGCGGCGGTCCGGCGATCAGGCTCGCGTCGCCGCTCCCAGCGGGCAGAGCGTTCATATGTTGCTCTATTCATATGAACGATATAACATATCTTCCGTGCGACGGGCGCCAGGTACTGGCCTGGATCGCGGCCTCCCCGCCCAACGCCCAACGCCCATGGCCAAGCGATAGCGCGGGAGCGGCTGAACAAAGGAGGTCCACCGCCATACCGACGTCGGCGCGTTCCCCGGTCGTGATGCCATCATCCGCCTCGCCGGCGCCGTCCTGGCCGAGCAGAACGACAAATGGACCGGATCTCGCCGCTGTACGGACGGCGAAAATACTCTCGCCGCGTGCAGCAAGGCGAGGGGAAAATACCTTACTGACGCCACCCGGTGGCCTACTTATTCCTCGGCTCCGACGAACGCGTCAGTTACATAAACCACCCTGCCGGGGCGGACAAGAAATCAGCTGCGGCATCCGTACCTAATAAACCTGCGGGTTTGCAACCTAGCGGCAATATGATCCGCACACCCGCAGGTCAGATACCCATGCCTTTTTTCCGAAGTTCAACGGTCCTGGCGCTGGCGCCGTCTTCTCGAAATATTTTCGTGATATAAATGTAATATTTGTTTTTGTTGTCTGGAAATTAGCGGCGTCCTACTATCTGCATTACCAGAAGCTCCAGAGGGCAGAGTATGAAAAAATCTCATGAAAATTTCATGAATTGAAATTTACTTAAGAACTTGCCTTGGGTCGGCACATGCTGGGCGAGCCAAATCGTGTACGTCGTCAAGAGCATTGCCGATGTATCTTGCCCAGCTCTGGAATGACCCCAGAATCCGACCCAATCCGTTTATCAATGCAGGGAAGGTGGAAAACATGGATCTCGAGGACGTGAGGGCCAGCATGATGAGCCGCCGGTCGGCGCTCAAGACCGGGGGTCTTGCCCTGCTCCTTACCCAGGGCGCCTTGCTGGAGCAGGTAGTGGTCGCTCCGGCGCGTCCGGCGCTCGCCGCGACGAGCTTCTCCGACATCCAGTTCGACATCGGACGGTTC
>JAFARZ010000208.1 GCA_019245115.1 Streptosporangiaceae bacterium
CACCGCCGCCTCCCTGGACGACTGCACCATCGACGTCACCGGGCTCCGGTTCATCGACGTCGCCGGCATGCGCGCCCTCGCCCGCGCCGCCAGCTCCGCCCCCGGCGGGATCCGCCTCAACGGAGCCTCACCCGCGCTGCGGCGGCTATGGCAGCTCACCGGCTTCGCCGATAGCGCCCCCACGCTACGGGTCGGCCAGCCAAGCCCGGAGCAGACAGCAACGCCCGGCCAGCCCAGGACAGCCGCAGCCTCTTAACCTGCCGCTGAAGCACCGGAACCTGATGCCGCAGCAGCAGGATCCCGGCATCCTTGCCGTGCCGAGGAACCGGCAGCCCGAGCACCGGACCTAGGGCAGCGCCGGATCAGTTCCGGTTTCCGCCGGCTCGCCAGTCAGCCGGTCCCGCAGGTAGTCCAGTGCGCGGCCGAGCCGCACTCAGGACAATAGCGTTCACCCGGCTAGGGGCGGCCCGGCTCGGCAGCGGCGGGGGCTAGCCAGCGTTCCATGCAGCCCAGCAGTTCCTCCACGTCGATGGGTTTGGTGATGTAGTCGTTGGCGCCCGCGGCAATGCTTTTTTCACGGTCGCCTTGCATGGCGCGGGCGGTGACGGCGATAACGGGCAAGTGTGCGAGCTGAGGCATCTGCCGGATCGCCCGGGTGGTCTCGTACCCGTCCATTTGCGGCATCATCACGTCCATCAGCACCAGGTCGATATCGCCTGCTGACAGTTCGGCGATGGCCCGGCGCCCGTCAGCGGCCTGCACCACGGTCACGCCGTGCAGTTCCAGCACGTCGGTAAGGACGAAGGCGTTCCGCGGGTCGTCGTCGACGACCAGGACTCTGCGTCCCCGCAGGCTCTCGTGCCGGCCGGCCGGCGGAACCGGACGGATTGCCTGCGGCGGCCCCGCCGCGAGGGCAGCCGTGGCGGCCTGGGCCGGCCCGTCTAGCCCGGCCGGGGAGATGTTTCCTGGCGCTGCCATCCAGCCGGCCTCCGCCGCCGAGCCGTCGCCGGCGACCGGTTGCGGCATTGCCGGACCGGGCTGTACGGAGGGTTGAGGGGCGAGCGGGAGATAAAGGCTGAACGTGCTGCCTTTGCCGAGCTCGCTATGCACAGTGACCTCGCCGCCGAGCTGAGCTGCGACTTCCCGGCAAATGGCCAGGCCGAGCCCGGTGCCGCCGTAGCGGCGGCTGGTGGTCCCGTCGCCTTGCTGGAACGCGGAGAAGATGACGGACAGGTTGTCACGGCTGATGCCGATGCCGGTGTCGGTGACGGAGAAGACGACCGCCCGGCCGGCCCCGGGCTGCTGCGCGCTTGCGGTGTCGATGCGCAGCTCCACCTGGCCCTGCTCGGTGAATTTGACCGCGTTGGACAGCAGGTTGTTCAAGATCTGACGGAGCCGCTGCCGGTCGGAGACCAGCTCGTCCGGGACACCGGGCACCGGGGTGATGATGAACCGGAGGCGTTTCTCGGCGGCCAGCGGGCCGAACACGCCGCGCAGGTCCTCGATCAGTCCCGCGAGAGAGAACAGCTCGGTGTGGATGTCCATCTTCCCGGCCTCGACCTTGGTCAGGTCCAGGATGTCGTTGATGAGCTGCAGCAGGTCCGAGCCGGAGGAATGGATGATGTTGGCGTACTCGACCTGCTTGACGGTCAGGTTCCCTTCGGGGTTCTGAGCCAGCATCCGGGCCAGCACGAGCAGGCTGTTCAGCGGAGTGCGCAGCTCATGAGACATGTTGGCCAGGAACTGTGACTTGTAGCGGGATGCCTGATCCAGCTGCCGGGCGCGCTCTTCGATCTCCTGCCGTGCCCGTTCGATCTCGGCGTTCTTGGTCTCGATGTCACGGTTCTGCGCGGCCAGCAGCGCTGCCTTATCGGCCAGCTCTGCATTGGATCGCTGCAGTTCATCCTGCCGGGCCTGCAGCTCCGCGGTCAGCCGCTGGGACTGCTCCAGCAGCGCGTCGGTGCGCGCATTGGCGATCATGGTGTTGACATTGACCCCGATGGTCTCCATCAGCTGCTCCAGGAAGTCGCGATGCACCTGGGTGAACGACCACAGCGAGCCGGCCTCGATAACACCGAGGACCTGGTCTTCGAAAACGATCGGCATGATCATCACGTTGACCGGGCGTCCTTGGCCGATCCCAGACGATACCGGCACGTACCCGGCCGGGACCTCATCCAGCACAACCGGCTTCTTGGTCTTCGCGACCTGCCCGATCAGCGACTGGCCGACCAGCACCTGCTCCGGTGTGCCGGTACCTGGGCGCAGACCGTACCCGGCGATCAGCCGCAGCCGGGTCTGCCCGTCGCTGGTGTCAGCGAGGAAGAACGCGCCGTGCTGCGCTCTGATCAGGGGGATCAGCTCGTTCATGATCAGTTCGGCGACCGTGGCCAGGTCCCGCTGGCCCTGCATCAGGCCGGCGATCCTGGCCAGGCTGGTCTGCAACCAGCCTTGCTGCTGGTTGGCCTCGGTGGTCTCGCGCAGGGACCAGACCATCGTGTTGATGTTGTCTTTCAGCTCGGCGACCTCGCCGCTGGCCTCCACGGTGATGGACCGGGTCAGGTCGCCGGTGGCGACCGCGCTGGTCACCTCGGCGATGGCCCGCACCTGGCGGGTCAGGTTCCCGGCCAGCTCGTTGACATTCTCGGTTAGCCGCTTCCACGTGCCGGATACCCCCTCGACCTCAGCCTGCCCGCCCAGGCGGCCTTCCCGGCCCACCTCCCGGGCCACCCTGGTCACCTCCGCCGCGAAGCTGGACAGCTGATCGACCATGGTGTTGATGGTGGTTTTCAGTTCCAGGATCTCCCCGCGCGCGTCCACGTCGATCTTCCTGGTCAGGTCTCCCTGGGCCACCGCGGTGGTGACCTGGGCGATGTTACGGACCTGGCTGGTCAGGTTGTTGGCCATCGAGTTGACATTGTCGGTCAGGTCCTTCCAGGTCCCGGCCACGCCCTGGACGGTGGCCTGCCCGCCGAGGATTCCCTCCGTGCCGACCTCGCGGGCCACCCGGGTGACTTCCCCGGCGAACGCGGACAGCGTGTCCACCATCGTGTTGATCGTCCCGGCGAGGGCGGCGACCTCGCCCTTGGCCTCCACGGTGATCTTCTGGCTCAGGTCACCGCGTGCTACCGCGGTAGCCACCTGAGCGATAGACCGGACCTGGTCGGTGAGGTTGGCGGCCATCACGTTGACGTTGTCGGTGAGGTCTTCCCACGTCCCGGACACGCCCTGGACGATGGCCTGCCCGCCCAGCTTGCCGTGCGTGCCGACATCCCGGGCGACCCGGGTGACTTCCCCGGCAAACGCCGACAGCTGGTCGACCATCGTGTTGATGGTCTCCTTCAGCTCCAGGATCTCGCCCCGCGCGTCGACCCGGATCTTCTGGCTCAGGTCCCCCCTGGCCACCGCTGTGGTCACCTGGGCGATGGAGCGGACCTGGACAGTGAGGTTGGCGGCCATCACGTTGACGGACTCGGTCAGGTCCTTCCACGTGCCGGACACGCCCTGCACGTCGGCCTGCCCGCCCAGCCGCCCCTCAGTACCGACCTCCCGGGCCACCCGGGTCACCTCACCAGCGAACGCCGACAGCCGGTCAACCATCGTGTTGATGGTGGTCTTCAGCTCCAGGATCTCCCCGCGCGCGTCCACGGTGATCTCCTGGCTCAGGTCCCCTTTGGCGACCGCGGTCGCGACCTGAGCGATCGACCGGACCTGGCTGGTCAGGTTCCCGGCCATGAAGTTCACGGAGTCTGTCAGGTCCCGCCAGGTCCCGCCTACCCCGGGCACGTGCGCCTGCCCGCCCAGGATTCCCTCCGTGCCGACCTCGCGGGCCACCCGGGTGACCTCCCCGGCGAAGCTGGACAGCTGGTCGACCATCGTGTTGATGGTGTTTTTCAGTTCCAGGATCTCCCCGCGCGCGTCCACGGTGATTTTCTGGCTCAGGTCCCCTTTCGCCACCGCCGTGGTCACCTGGGCGATGTTGCGGACCTGGCTGGTCAGGTTTCCCGCCATGACATTGACGGACTCGGTCAGGTCCTTCCACGTGCCGGACACGCCCTGCACGTCGGCCTGCCCGCCCAGCCGCCCCTCAGTACCGACCTCCCGGGCTACCCGCGTCACCTCACCGGCGAACGCCGACAGCGTGTCCACCATCCCGTTGATCGTCTCGGCCAGCGCGGCGACCTCGCCCTTGGCTTCCACGGTGATCTTCTGGCTCAGGTCACCTCTCGCCACCGCCGTGGTCACCTGGGCGATCGTCCGCACCTGCCCGGTAAGGTTCCCGGCCATCGCGTTCACCGAATCGGTCAGGTCTTTCCAGCTACCCACGACCGCCGGCACCTGCGCCTGGCCGCCCAGCCGCCCATCGGTGCCGACCTCCCGGGCCACCCTGGTCACTTCGGAGGTGAACACGCCTAGCTGCTCGTTCATCGCGTTGAACACCGCAGCGATCTCGTTCATCAGCGGGTCACGGCCCTCTGGCAGCCGCGAGCTGAAGTCCCCGCCCCGCACCGCCGTCAGCCCGGCCAGCAGCTGCTGCAGCTGCGCGCCGTCGTTCCGCCTGGTCTGCGTCGCAGTCGCCATGCCAATCACCCTCAGCCTCGCCGGGGCCGCTGGTACACCGCGTTCAGCGCCGCCGGGCAGCCGGGCGGAAGCCAGCAGGGCCGGAATATCGATTACCTTCCGATTCCGATGATGCCACCGCGACCAGCGGCCAGGTAACCGCCAGGCGGTCTACCATGACAGCCAGCATGACAGACCGGGAAAGGCGGGCAGCGCGTGACCGCGCCGGATCCTGAC
>JAFARZ010000292.1 GCA_019245115.1 Streptosporangiaceae bacterium
AGGGGCGAGAATGGAAATCACCCGCACCGAGGCCCCGTTCGACCCGTCCGAGCTGGAACGGATCGCCGAGCAGGTGAACCGCCGGCGTGGCGGCGTGCTCAGCTCCGGCATGGAGTATCCGGGACGGTACAGCCGCTGGCACATGGCATACGTCGACCCGGCTATCGAGATCGTGGCCACCGGGCGGCGGCTCACCGTGCGGGCGCTGAACGAGCGGGGGCAGGTGATCCTGCCGGTGGTCCGGGCCGCGATGCTGAAAGCGGGCGAAGCGGTCGACGACCTCACCGTTATCATTCCCGAGCCCGACGGAGATTTCCCGGAGGAGGAACGGACCCGGCGGCCCACCGTGTTCAGCGCGCTGCGAGAGGTCATCGCCGCGTTCAGCTACGACGACCCGCATCTGGGGCTGTACGGGGCGTTCGGCTACGATCTCGCGTTCCAGTTCGAGCCGGTACGGCAGCGGCTGGAACGGCCGGCCGGGCAGCGAGACCTCGTGCTGCACCTGCCGGACCGGATCTGGGTGCTGGACCGCAAGCGCGAGGAGGCGACCCGGTTCTCCTACGAGTTCGAGGTGGACGGGGTCTCGACCGCCGGGCTGAAGCGGGAGACGGAGGAGGAACCACCGCCCGTTCGTGATAAGGAACTTCCTGAGCAGCCGCGGCCGGGTGGCTACGCGCGGGTTGTCGAGGAGGCGCGAGAGCGGTTCGCGTGCGGCGACCTGTTCGAAGTGGTGCCCAGCCACGTGTTCTACGGGCGGTGCGGATCGCCGGCCGCGTTCTACGAGCTACTGCGGCACCGCAACCCCGCGCCCTATGAGTTCCTGTTCAACCTCGGAGCGGGGGAGTACCTGGTCGGCGCGTCGCCGGAGATGTACGTGCGGGTGACGGGCGAGCGGGTGGAGACCTGCCCGATCGCGGGCACGATCGCCCGGGGCGAGGGGCCGCTGGAGGACGCGGTGAACATCGCCACGCTGCTCGGGTCGGCCAAGGAGGAATCGGAACTGACGATGTGCACCGATGTGGACCGCAACGACAAGGCACGGGTCTGCGTGCCGGGATCGGTGCAGGTGATCGGGCGGCGGCAGATCGAGATGTACAGCCGCCTCATCCACACCGTGGACCACATCGAAGGGCGGCTGCGCACCGGCTTCGACGCGCTGGACGCGTTCCTCACCCACATGTGGGCGGTTACCGTCACCGGAGCGCCGAAGACATGGGCGATGCAGTTCATCGAGGACCACGAGGACATGCCGCGCCGCTGGTACGGGGGAGCGGTCGGCAAGATCGGGTTCGACGGGTCGATGAACACCGGGCTGACGTTGCGGACGGCGCACATCGTGGACGGCATAGCCGCGGTGCGAGCCGGGGCGACGCTGCTGTACGACTCTGTGCCGGCGGCTGAGGAGGAAGAGACCCGGGTCAAGGCCCGCGCTTTGCTGGAAACCCTTCATGAAAACGAACGTTCTGTGGTTCCCGGCCAGGTAACGCTGAACGCTGCGCGGGGCGGGCCCGGCGCTGGGCGCCGGGTCCTGCTGGTCGACCATCAGGACTCGTTCGTGCACACGCTGGGCGACTACTTCCGGCAGGAGGGCGCGTCGGTTACGACGCTGCGGTCCGGGTTCGCGCCCGGACTGCTCGACGAGTACGCGCCGGATCTCGTGGTGCTGTCGCCGGGGCCGGGTGAGCCGTCGGATTTCGGCTGTGCCGCGCTGCTCGATGAGGTGTACGGGCGTGGTCTGCCGGTGTTCGGGGTGTGCCTGGGGTTGCAGGCCATGGTCGAGCACGCCGGCGGGACGCTGTCGGTGCTGCCCGAACCCGCGCACGGCAAGCCGGGACGGGTGCTGGTGTCCGGGGGTTCGCTGCTGGCCGGGCTCGGGTCCGAGTTCACGGCCGGGCGGTACCACAGCCTGTACGCGCCGTCGGAGCAGGTCGGGGGCGGGTTCTCGGTGACGGCTGCGACCGCGGACGGGGTCGTGATGGCGATCGAGGACCCGGCGGCGGACCGGTGGGCGGTGCAGTTCCACCCCGAGTCGATCCTCACCGCGTCCGGGCGGACCGGGCACCGGATCATCGCGAACGTGCTGTCCCTGTGCCGGGCCCGATCGCTCGCTGGATGACGGTGGCGAGCACCCGCTGCCCTTCGGCGGACGGGTGCTCGTCGCACCCGCCGGACGGGAGCCTGATGAGCAGGCCGGCCGCGCACGAGTCGCCTCTGTTCCTTGCCGCCGCCTTGCGGAAGGCGGCGAAGCCGTCGGCCAGCCGGGCCTGGTACCGCGCGGCGGGGCCGGCCAGCGCCGCGTTGAGCGCCTCGGTCTGGGTGACGGATGGCCCGGCACCGTAGTCAAGCGCGTAGTAGGTGAGCACCACGATGACGTGCCGGTAGTGCGCCTGGTTCCGCAGGGCGTTCAGTATCGTGTCCAGGTTCCCGGTCACGCCTGCCAGTGCCTGGCCGAAGTCGGCGCCGGTGCAGTTGTCGGCGGTGATGTCCTGGCATCTGAACATGTCGTTGGCGCCGATGTCGATCGTGACCAGCTCGGTTCGCGGGTGCTGTTCCAGATACCGCACGGCGTAACTCAGCTGCGAGCCCTGGTAGGACACGTGCAGCGGGAAGGCGTCGCGGTAGCCCGGGCTGCCGTTGGCGCTGGTCGAGCGCCTTGGCGAGGTCCTCCGGGTAGCCGGTGAAGTTCGCCGGGTTCAGGTAGTCCTCGGCCGGGGTCACCGACTCGGGCCGGGAGCCGAAGGCCACCGAATCGCCGAGTGCCAGATAGCCGGGTCCGTTGGGATCCGGGACCGTTGTCGTCGCGGTCGGTGCGGGTGCAGGTGCGGACGCGGCCGGGTGAGTGCTCGCGGTGGCCGGCAGGCCGAGGATTGCCGCGCAGATCGCGCCGGCCAGCGTCACCGCGGCAGCGCTGGTCACGAGCCGGACGATGGCGGACCGGCTGAACGCACGGGGGCGGGCCAGTGTTACGGCGGCGGCCAGCAGGAGCCCGGCTATTACCGACAGCCACGCGGTTTCCGTCCACTGGAACGGCCAGAACCGCGAATCCGGCTGATAGCTGACGACCAGGCGGGCGTCGTGCCGCAGGACCCAGCGGACCAGTGCCGCCGGCTGGAGGCTGGAGATGGCGTGCTCGATCTGAGCCCTCGGGATCACCGTCCCGCCGGTGCCTATCCACCAGGTGCCGGTGGGAACGCTGCGCGGCGGCAGGGTAAGCGAGGTCTGGCCCAGGCCGGCGGTGACCGGGACCGGCGGGCGGTAGTACCGGTAACGCAGCACGATCGTGGCCGGTACGGCCAGTCCGGCGTAGGCGGCCAGGGTGGTGGCGACGGCGACGACCACCCGGCGCAGCACCGAGCCGGCCAGCACCGCGATGGCGAACGCCAGCAGCGTCCAGGTGGCGAACGCCGGCCCCTGCGTCCCGAAGTACTGCGGGTTCAGCCGCGCGTAACCCAGCGCGTACAGCGGGGAGAACCACCAGCCGGCCAGCGCGGCTGCGGCGGCACTGCCCAGCAGCAGGGCCGTCGCTATGACCGTGACGCGGGCCGCCAGCAGCCGCGGCCCGCCGCAGCCCTGGGTCCAGGCGAACCGGAAGGTGCCGCGTTCGAAGTCCCGTGCCACCACCGCGGCGCCCGCGAACGCGCCGGTGCTCACCGGGACGAGCAGGACCAGTATCGGGACCAGGCCGATCCAGGTGCCGAAGATGCGGTTGAACTGGGCCAGGCTCGCGGCGCACGGCGGGTTGAGGTTCCGTTGCTGACAGCCGCCCAGGCCGAGCTGGTGGATCTGGCCGCGCATGGCCAGCCCGTTGAGCAGCAACGCCACAGCGGCGGACGCGAACAGGGCCGCGCAGCCGAGTAGGGCGGTGCGATGCTGCCGGACAGCTTCCCGGTCCTGCGGCGCAGCGGGATCCCCAGGTCAGCGAGACGCTGTTCGGCGCGCCGCTGGTCCCAGCGCCGGTTGAGGTAGCGGGTCATACGCAGCATGTCGGCAACCGACACGTTCGGGTACAACGGGGCGTCCTGCGCGACGAACGCGATATCGTCGCGGGCCGCCGCCGAGCCCGCCGGCTCGGTGCCCAGGACGGTGACCCGGCCGGTGGTGGGAGCGATGAGCCCCACGGTGATGTTCAGCAGCGTTGTCTTGCCCGAGCCGTTCGGGCCGACCAGTGCGGCGACACGGCCCTCCGGTATGGCGAGGCAGCAGTCGCGCAGTGCCCAGGTGCCGCGGTACCGCTTGCTGAGCCCGGTCGCCTCAACGATGTTCACGCCAGGCTCCGCTCAGGCCGCCCCGTGCGCCGCGTTGTCGCGGTACTGCCGCAGCGAGGCGGCGAACAGTGCTGACATCGCCTCGTCGTCCAGCCCGCTGTCCGCCGCCAGCGCGATCCAGCCCAGCAGGGATCTCCGCAGCTCGGTGATCTCGCGCAAGGTGGTGAGCGCGGGCACGGCTTGCACGAACGTGCCCTGGCCCGGCTTGCCCGCGGCAATGCCGCGATACTCGAGTTCACGGTAGGCCTTCAGCACCGTGTTCGGGTTGATGGCCAGGTCGGCCACGGCATCCTTCACGCGCGGCAGCTTGTCGCCCACCTTGAGGAAGCCGAGCCTGGCCGCCTGCTCGACCTGCTGCACGAGCTGCAGGTAGGTCGGCACGCCGGAGCCCGGATCGAGACGGAACCGCAGCGGGGACGGCTCATCCGCCCGGCCCGGTACGCCCTCGGGCTGGTCGTCGCACGGGTCGCTTCCATGCTTCCCTATGGTCATAGTTAAGGAGAGTAGCCCGATGCCGCGAATGGTCAAACCCGCTGGGCTAAGCCGGAATGTCGGTGCCTCGCTGTAGGGTGCTGTGGCATGAGGACCGTTGAACCCGAGGTGTTCCTGGTAGCCCGGCCGCAGGCCGACTATGACGCGGTGGCCGCCTACCTGCATGAGGTAGGCGGGGAGAGCTGGCTGGAGCGGCTCGACCGGGACCAGCTAGACATCGATGCGCAGAACCTGGCCGAGTTCGCCGGGAAGATGTGCTACCGGTCCTGGGAGCCTGGGCTCAACCCCAACGTGCGCCGGGTGCGAGACGACCAGGTGAAGTACCTGGAGAACATCCTGTCCAGCGCGCACGGGTCGGTGCTGGAGCACGTGAGCTTCACGTTCGTGCTGCACAACGTGTCGCGCGTATTCACGCATGAAGTCGCCAGGCACCGGCCGGGGACGGCTATCTCGCAGGAGTCGCTGCGGTTCGTGCGGCTGGACGAGATACCGTTCTGGTTCCCGGAGTGGGCGCTCGAGGACGCGGAGCTGATGAAGCGGGCGACCGCGTTGCTCGGCGAGCTGGAGTCGTTCCAGCTATGGATGGCGGAACACTTCAAGCTTGACGACGACGGCGTGAAGATGCACGAGAAGAAGCACAAGACCTCGTTCATGCGGCGGTTCGCGCCGGAGGGGGTCGGCACCGGGCTGGTGTGGACGGCAAACGTCCGCGCGCTGCGGCACACGATCGAGGCGCGGACGGATCAGGGAGCCGAGGAGGAGATCCGCCTGGTCTTCGGCAAGATCGGCGAGATCATGCGCGCCGAGGCGCCGGCGCTGTTCGGCGACTACACCGTGACCGACGGGACCTGGGTCCCAGGGTGGCGCAAGGTCTGACCAGCCCTCCGCTGTAAGCCGTGCTAAGCGACGACAGCGGGACTATCGACGACTGCCGCGGAGGAGCGATGGCTGATCACGGCCGCGACCGCGGCCGGGTCATCAGGGGTAATGAACGGCAGGATGCTATGGCCGGTGTCGAGTATCAGCGCTGTTTTCTTGCGTGGACGGCCGGGATCCAGGCTGGCCCAGTAGCGCAATGTGGTGCTGCCCCACATCCGGCCCCGTCCGATGAAGGTCCCGATTGATACCCGGCGCACCTCGCGAATGGATCGATAGGGAACGCGCTTGGTACCCCATGGAAAGTAGTACCCATGGATGAGCACCGCATCAGCGGTGCACTCGATCCAGCGATCCTTGTACAGGGCATCCATGCTTCTACGTTACGCGGCCTGGCTACGACCACCCGCGATCAGGCGGGGGCCTGCCGCGCGCTTGCTCGCCCGCGCAGCGGGAGCATGGCGGCCCGCTGACGGGACGCTTGTCACCGTCCGTCCGCTTCGGCGTTTCCGCGGAAGCGGTTTTCTCTGAGGAACTTCTCGGAAACCTCAGCGAGCGTGGTCGTATGCCGTTCCGGGAGAATGTCAGTGCTCACCGCTAGTATCGAACACATGATAGAACCCCTGGAGTCAGGCCTCACGCCTGGCGGCAGTGCTCCCGATCCGTTCGAGGCGCTGGAGGCGGCGCCGCTGCCGACCGAGCGGCTGGAAGCCGAACTCTGCGCCCTGGCCGGGCACATCACCGCCGCCACCTGCCGGTTCCTGATCTTCCTCGGCGAATTCGACGCCCGCCGCGGCTGGGCCTCCTGGGACATGCCGTCATGCGCGGCGTGGCTGTCCTGGAAATGCCAGATCGCCCCCGGCACCGCCCGCGAGCACGTCCGCGTCGCCGCCGCCCTACGGACACTGCCGGTGATCCGCCGGGCATTCGCCGCCGCGGCGATGAGCTACTCCAAGGTCCGCGCGCTGACCCGCATCGCCACACCCGCCACCGAACAGGACCTGGCCTCGATGGCCGCCGGGATGACCGCCAGCCAGGCCGAGCGGTTCGCCCGCGCCTACCACCAGTGCAAGGAAAGGGAAACAGAAGACCGGCCGGGGCAGCGGGCACCGCGCAAGAGCCTGCGGTGGCGGTTCGACGAGGACACCGGAGGGATCACCTTCACCGTCGCGCTGCCGCCCGAGCAGGGCGCGGTGCTGCTCCAGGCACTCCGCGCCGCGGCCGGTGACCTGGAACACCCCCACGACGACGAGCAGGAGGGGCGCGAGGACAAGCCGCAGCCGGTCACCGCCGATAGCCGGCCGGAGCCGTTCCGGATCGGCACTACCGACCTGGCCGACGCACTGGCCGAGGTGGCCGGGGCCTACCTGCGCGAGAAGATCATCTCAGCCGACAACGCCGACATCTACCAGGTAGTGATCCACACCACCCCGCAGGCTCTCACCACCCGGCCCGGCGAGGACCCCGCCAGCGTTCCCGCGGGAACGCCGCTCCCCATCGGAAACCCGGCCTGGCCGGGACGCTGCCACGTCGAGGACGGCCCCGCCATCACCCCCCAGGCCGCCCAGCTGATCGCCTGCGGCGCGACGGCCAGCACCATGGTCCACGACCCCGGCAGCGGGGAGATCCTCAACGTCGGTCGGCGCAGCAGGCGCGCCACCCCGGCGATCCGCCGCGCGGTCCGCGAACGCGACGGATACCGGTGCACGTTCCCGGGCTGTGACTCTCGCCGTACGGACCTGCACCACATCACCTGGTGGTCCCGCGGCGGCCACACCAGCGCCGCCAACCTCCAACTGCTGTGCAAAGCACACCACGCCATCGTCCACGACAAGGGCTACATCATCACCCGCCGGCCCGGCGGCTACACCTTCACCCGCCCCGACGGCCTCACCCTCGCCACACCCCCCGCATTGCCCCAGCCGGCTGGCGGCATCAGCCAGACCCACGACGCCGCCATCACCCCCGACACGATCAGCAAACCCGTCTACGGCGAACGACTCGACCTCCACCTCGCCATCTGGATCGCCCTCAACAACAAACACGACCGGCAACCCGAGCACACAGCACAGGCCGCATAAACCGGGTAGGTCGTAGTGGATGAGGTGCGCGGGGGCGCCGGCTTTGGTAAGGGCGCGGACCGTCTTGGTTATCATCTCGTCCGGTCCGCTGATATATATGTCGCGGCCCGCCCAGCTCGCCTTGGCGGCCAGTTCGGGGACGGTTCCGTGCATGACATCGCGGGCCGGCTCGTCGGATACGGCGGGAATCACCTGAAGCCATGGGTAGCCCAGTTCCAGCTCGCGCAGGTCGTCGAGATCGTACAGGTCCATGTGACGGCGCGCGCCGAAGTACAGCGCGATCTCGCGGCGCTTGCCTCGCGTCGTGGTAGTCGCGACCGCCTCGACGATGGATTTGACCGGGGCCAGGCCGGTTCCGCCGGCCAGGCAGAGCAGGTCCCGGGTCGAACTCAGGTCGGCGGTCATCGTCCCGGCCGGAGCGCCGAGAACGAGCGGATCGCCCATGGTCACGTGGTGGACGAGTGCATGGCTCACCATGCCGCCCTCGGTGGCCTTTACGTGCAGGCTGAGGCTTCCGTCCGGGCGCGGGGCATTGGCTATGGAGTATGTGCGCCACAGCCGGGGCCAGTGCAATGTCTGTACGCTGATGTGCTGGCCGGGGAGGAAGGCCAGCGGCTGATCCGGCTGCAAGGTCAGCACGGCGACGCCGGGCCCCCGTGGCTCGGTACGGGTCACCGTGGCGATCCACCATGCCGGGACATGCTCCGCGTCGCGCCTGGCCGCCTCCATCATGATCGTCGCGGCATTGTCGAAGGCGGCTTCGAAGGCCTGCTGCGCGGCGTCGTCCCACGCGGCGGCGGCGAACTTCCGCATGGTCGCGAGCAGCGCCCTGCGGAACAGTTCGAAGTGCTTGTCACGTACGCCATCCTTGCGATGCGCACGGCCGAGCCGCTCCAGGTAGGGTACGAGGCCGCCCGGGTCGTCCTGGCCCGAGACGATCCGGGCGAAACTCAGGAAGAACCGGCGCCGCTGTGTGTCCATGCCGGCCGGGAACATCGCGGCGATCTCGGCGTCCATGGCGAAAAGCTGACCGTAGAAATACGTCATCGCCGCGTCGGCGGCCGGCTCAAGCAGCGCGAATGCCGCTTGGGCGGGACTCTTGCCTGACGGTTTCCCGCCCACCGACGCCTCCACACTCTCAGTGTTGCACCGAGAGCGGAACGCTACTCAGGATTTCCGGCAAGTCGGGATCAACTGACCCGGGAGATTTCGACTTGCCGCTTCATTTTGCCGGTGAGCTGCCCTGAGGTGGGCGTGATGGACCATTATGGGCACTGGTACCTACGCGCCAGGAGGACTGATGGGCCGCCCGATCATCGGCATTACCGGCGAGCTCGAAGCTGCCCGCTGGGGTATCTGGATTCGCGAGGCGGTGGTCTCGCCCGTCAGTTACACGCGTGCCGTGGACCGCGCGGGCGGAACGCCGGTGGTGCTGCCGCCTGTCCCTGCCCACTCCGTGCCGACCCTGATAGCGGCATTTGACGGGCTCGTGTTCGCCGATGGCAGGGACCTCGATCCCTCGCTGTACGAGCAGGAGGCGCACGAGCAGACCGATCCCCCCGACCACCGGCGGGACCGGTTCGAGCTGTTGCTGATGCGCGCGGCCATCGACGCCGACCTGCCCTTCCTCGCGATCGGGCGCGGGATGCATGTACTGAACGTGGCTCGCGGCGGGACGCTCACCCAGCATCTGCCCGATCGGCTAGGCAACGAGAGCCACAAGCCTGACCCGGTCAAGCTGGCCGCGCACGAGGTGCAGATCAGCGCGGCGAGCCGAATCGGCCGGGCGCTGAGTGCCGGCCCGGCCCAAGTGCCAGGGGGGCACCATCAGGGGATCAACCGGATCGGGAGCGGGCTGCTCACCGTCGCCTGGACCGAGGACCAGGTCGTGGAGGCGTTGGAGCTGCAAGGCCACGCGTTCGGCGTAGGCGTGCAATGGCACCCCGAGGAAACGGACGACCTGCGGCTGTTCGAAGCGCTGATAACCGCGGCCAGCGAGGCTGGCGCGGCAGAGGCTGGTGCGGAAGGACCTGGCGCCGAGACAGCGGCACCGGCGGGAGAAAGCGTGTCGTCAGTCCCGCAGGGAACCGCTGAACAGCGACCACGCAACGGCGCGGCGAACGCGAACTCCCGGAACACGACGAAAGCCGCGAGGCGGCAAGCCGCTCGCCGCTAGTGCCTGGTTAAGAAGCGCGGGGACTCGCCTGCCACCCGCCTAGAGCTGGAGCTTTTGTCATTAGCTCACAGCTCACAGCTCACATTCACCCAGGATCTCAGGGGTACGTTGTGCCAACCATCCCCCTGGGAGGGGCACGTTGCGCCAGCCATCCCCTTCGGCATCCACGGCGGCCGCTTCTAGACACGCCCTGGCTCGCGTGGCGGGGCCCTGTCGATGAAAGCTTTCATCCACCTCTGCAGTGACGTGGCCATCGCGGTTTATCCGATCAATGTCCTGACGTGCGCGGATGGCAGGTTCGCACGATATTGATCAAAGTCGGCATCACCTGGCCATTCGCTGTCCATTTCCCTCCGGGATATAGCGTGGTTAGAGTCCCTATGAACGATTCATTATGAGTTGGCTGGAGATTGGTGCCGCCCAGCCCGGTCGGGCGGTCTATAGCTGTGTCCGATCCCGAAAGTATTTCGGGCCGGACTGCGGCAGTGACCGTCAGGAAGGAGTACGCGGGTGATAAAACGGCGACCAGACGCAGCCAGGACTGGGGGCAGGAGGCTGGCACTAAGTTCCGGCCTGCTGATAGCAGCGTTTGCTTTCGGCGTCGTTCCTGCCGCGCAAAGCAGTGTGGCTCCGGCTGCGAAAGGCGGTGTCGTAGCAGCCGCACAAAGCGGGCTGAAAGTCCAGGACCGCTCACACGACAACGATAGTCCCGATAATCAGTTCTACGCGCTCTTCCAGATCCTCAACACCGGCACGACCTCTGTGCCCATGAGTTCTCTTACGATGCGGTACTGGTTCACCAACGAGACTCCCACAGACCCGCTGATGTTCGCGTGTGACTGGGCCCAGGTGAACTGCAGCAACGTTACGTCCAATTTCGTGACCCTTCCCACGCCGGTGACGAAGGCGAACATGTATGTCCAGATCGGCTTCACGGCCGCGGCCGGATCGCTAGCTCCCGGCCAGAGCAGCGGAGAGATCCAGACGCGGATCCACCACGAGAACTGGTCGAACTTCATCACGACCGACAGCTACTCGTTCATCTCAGACCCGAGCTTCGTGTACAAAGACACGCAAACCGTGACCTTGTACCTCAACGGAGTCCTGGTGTGGGGCACGGAGCCATAATCATTCCGGATCTGGCTCCTCAGCTATCTGATAACAGCAAGAAACACTCCTCCGCGAGCGTGGGGGCGTAACAGCGAGAAGCAGGCCTCCGCGAGCGTGGGGGTATAACCGGACTGGGCCCCGGCTACCGGACCCCGCTTTACAGGGGGAGCTGGTAGCCGGCGGCCCAGTGGGTCTGGAGCCACGTGATGAAGGAGTACCAGGCCCCGGTAACCTCGAGCAGGCCGACGCAGATCAGCATCGCGCCGCCGATCCTGGTGACCAGGCGGGTGTGACGGCGGGCGAACTCGAATGCCCGCATCGATCGCTGGAAGCCGAACGACATCAGCAGGAACGGCACGCCGAGGCCGAAGGCGTACACGAAGGCGAGGACCGCGCCGCGGGCGGCGGTCCCGGTCGAGGCCGACAGCGCCATCACGACGGACAGCGTCGGGCCGGTGCACGGGGTCCAGCCGAGGCCGAACATCGCGCCGAGCAGCGGCGCGCCGGCCAGGCCGGCCTTGGGCCGCGCCGAGGGCTTGACGATCCGGCCGGCGAACGTGAAGCGGTCGAAAGCCCCGGCGAACAGCAGGCCCAGCAGGATCGTGACCCCGCCAAGGACCCGGGTGACCTCACGGGCATGTCCGGTCAGCAGGTGGCCGAGGCTGCCGAACGCCGCGCCGTAGGCCACGAACACCAGCGAGAAGCCCAGCACGAACAGCGCCGTGCCGGCCACCACCCGGCTGCGGGGCGGCGCCGGTGGCGCCGCTGGCGGCGTGACCACCGCGACGCCGGTCCCTTTGGCGGTTCCCGCCGCGGTCGTCCCGGCCGCGTCCATGCCGCCAGCACCGGCCGCGGCGCCGGTGCGGGCCGTCCCGCCGGTGCCGGCCATGCCGGTGACGAACGACAGGTATCCAGGAACCAGGGGCAGGCAGCAGGGGGAGAGGAACGTGACCGCGCCGGCCGCGGCGGCCACGGGCAGTGCCAGCAGCAGCGGGCCGGAGCCGATCAGCTGGCCGACGCCGCTCATGACCGCCACGTCCCGATCATGCCTGGCGCGTCCCGATCAGGACTCCCCGGACGGGAGCCGGGCGAGGTTGATGACGTAGCAGGCCAGCGCTATCGCGAACGCCAGCGACATGCCGAGCGAATTCCCGTTGCCGACGCTGCGGGTGAAGCCGATGCCAGCGCCGATGGCGGCAATGATCCCGATCAGGCCGATCCACGACGTCGCCTTGGCCAGACCGCTGCTGGTTCCCATGGAAGCGGCCACGAGCCCGATCGCCGCGAGGAGAAGCAGGACGCCCATGATCTCGTGCACGATGAGCCACCCGTTGGAGAACAGGCCGATGGATTTCCCGTCAGCGGGCATCGAGCCGTACAGGTTGTAGATGATCCCCAGGATGAACTGGATGATCAGCATGAACACCAGGCCCATGCTCTGCGAGCGCACGCGCGCGAGCTTGGCTGCCGTCGGCGTCGGTGCAGCGGCCGTTCGCGTCTCAGACATCTCTGCCTCCCGCTGTGGATCCTATCCGCAGGCACTAGGGTTATCGACGTGAGATCGGTCCTAGCCAGCCCGCCCAGCTCAGCACAGGCTGCCCGCCACCGCGGCAACCGGCTGCTCGTCGTGGGGGTAGCGGCCTTCGCCGTCGCGTTCGGCGGCTGGCTCGCCTATCTGGCCATGCACGCCGAGGGCTGGACTCTGAACATGATCGACCTCAACGTCTACCGGGCCGGCGGCCTGATCGTGCGCGAGGTCCCCAAGCAGGGCATCCGGCTCTACTACAACGCGCATCTGAACCCCAGCCCGCTGTACGGCTGGACCCGCAGCGGCAAGGACGGCCTCCAGTTCACCTACACGCCGTTCGCCGCGGTGGCGTTCGCACTGTTCTCGTTCGGGTCTTTCGGCACCCTTGTCGTCGTCGACACCATCGTGAACTTCCTCGCGCTGATCGCCGCGATGTGGTTCGCGCTCGGCGGGCTCGGCGTCGCCGACAAGCGGGTCAAGGCCGGCGCGTCGCTGCTCGCGACCGCCGTGGCGATCTGGACCGAGCCGGTGTTCCGCGACATCTACCTGGGGCAGATCAACCTGATCCTGATGGCGGCGATCCTGTGGGACCTGTGCCAGCCGGACGCCCGGAAGAACAAGGGCTTCGTGACCGGGATCGCGGCCGGGATCAAGCTGGTGCCGCTGATCTTCATCCC
Source organism: Streptosporangiaceae bacterium (assembly GCA_019245115.1). Taxonomy (GTDB): domain Bacteria; phylum Actinomycetota; class Actinomycetes; order Streptosporangiales; family Streptosporangiaceae; genus JAFARZ01. The sequence goes on from JAFARZ010000292.1 coordinate 13,206, forward strand.
GTATCTGGTCGTCACCAGGAAGTTCCGTGAGGCGGCGATGATGGTCGCCGGATTCCTGTTCACCGTCGTGGTCGGCTTCGCGGTCATCCCGAAGGACTCGTCGAAGTACTGGATCGGCGGCCTGTTCTACAAGGGCGGCCGGACCGGGTTCACCGGCTGGCTGGGCAACCAGTCGCTGGATGGCCTGGTAACCCGGCTGGCCGGCAGCATCAACGCGGGGCAGCCATACTGGCTGATCGCCTCGTTGGTCGTGATCGTGCTGGGCATCGGCGCCGCCGCGCTGCTGTACCGGTCCGGTCACCCGGTGCCGGCCCTGCTGCTCACCGCGGAGACCGGCGACCTGGTGTCGCCGATCAGCTGGGACCACCACTGGGTGTGGATCGCCGTGTGGATCCCGGTCGCCGGCTGGTACGCGTGGCAGGCATGGCAGCACGGCCTCAGACGACGGGCGTACGCGTTCGCGGGAGCTGCCGTCGCCACCCTCGCGGTGTTCGCCTGCTGGCCCGGCTACTGGTACGGCATGCACATGTGGGAGACCGAGACCGGCGGGCAGACGTTCTACTGGGGCTGGATCTGGTACGCGCCGAACTCCAACCCGTTCAGAACGTACTACCTGTACCACGACCAGCCGTGGTACGTGGAATACCACTGGCATGGTCTGCAACTGCTGGCCGGGAACGGCTACGTGCTCGGCGGGCTGCTGGCGTTCGGCGGGCTGGTGCTGGCTGCGACAATACCGGCATGGCGAGCGCGAACGAGGCCGTCGCCGGCCTCCTGACCGAGTACGCGGAGCTGCTCCAGATCACCGGCGGCGACCCGTTCCGCGCCCGGAACTACCAGAAGGCGGCCCGCTCGGTCGGCGGCTGGTCGGGCGATATCACCGGGCTGGACGTCAAGGCCCTCAAGGCCATCCCCGGCGTGGGCACGTCGATCGCGGCCAAGATCGCGGAGTACAACGAGACCGGGACCATCGCGGCGCTCGAAGACCTCCGCACGAAGATCCCGGCCGGGGTCCGCGACCTGACCAAGGTCCCCGGGCTGGGTCCGAAGCGCGCCCTGCTGCTCAGCCAGCAGCTCGACGTCCACGACATCGACGCCCTCGCCGAGGCGGTCAGGGCGGGAAAGCTGGACGGCCTGCCCGGCTTCGGGCCGAAAAGCGAAGAGCGCATCCTGCACGGCATCGAGGTGTACCGCCAAGGGCATGACCGGGTGCTGCTCGACGTGGCCTTGCGAATCGCCACGACAATGGTCGACCACCTAAAGACGCTCCAGGAAACCCAGCGGTGCACGTACGCCGGATCGCTGCGCCGGTGGCGGGAAACCATCGGCGACGTCGACATCCTGGCCGCCGCGGAAGACTCGAAACCGCTCATGGATGCGTTCAGCACGTTCGGCGACGTAATCGTCAGCGGCCCCACCAAGACCTCTATCCGAACCGGAAATAACCTCCAAGTAGACCTCAGAGTCGTCAAGCTCGATGCCTGGGGCGCCGCGCTGCAGTACTTCACCGGGTCGCAGGCGCACAACGTCGCCACGCGGCAGATCGCGGTGCGGAAGAAGCTCAAGCTGTCCGAGTACGGCTTGTTCGACGCCGAAACCGACGAGCTCATCGTCAGCCGGACCGAGGAGGAGGTGTACGAGAGGCTCGGCCTGCGATGGGTTCCGCCCGCCATGCGCGAGGACAGGGGAGAGGTCGAAGCAGCGGCGCGCGGTGAGATACCACAGCTCGTTCGTGTGAAAGATCTTAACGGGGATCTGCACACCCACACCAACCTCACCGACGGGGTGGCGTCGCTCGAGGATATGATCGCCGCCGCGGCGGGAAAAGGGTACGAGTACTACGCGGTCACCGACCATGCCCCGAACCTCGTCATGCAGCGGATGACCGACGAGAAGATGCTCGCGCAGCGGGAGCGGCTGCGTGAGCTGGCCGGGACCACGAGCATGACCCTCCTGCACGGGACGGAGCTGAACATCGCGCCGGACGGGTCGGTGGACTGGGACGAAGACTTCCTGGCCGGGTTCGACGTGTGCGTGGCCTCGGTGCACTCGCACTTCGACCAGCCGCGCGCGGAAATGACACGCCGGTTCATCCGGGCGTGCGAGAACCCGCGCGTGCACATCATCGGGCACCCGACGACGCGGCGGCTGGGAAAGCGCGGGCCGGTCGAGGTCGACTTCGGCGAGTTGTTCCGCGCGGCAGCGCGAACCGGGACCGCGCTGGAGATCAACGCCTCGCCGCAGCGCCTCGACCTGCCCAGCGAGCACATCCGTGCGGCCAGGGACGCCGGGGTGAAGTTCGCCATCAACAGCGACGCGCACTCCACCGTCAACCTGGGCAACATGCCGTACGGAGCCGGCACCGCGCAGCGTGGCTGGCTGACGCCGGACGACGTGATCAACACCTGGCCGCTGGAGCGCCTGCGCGCCTTCCTCCGCAAGATCCCGTGAGTGTTTTTGCGAAGACGCGGTGATTTTCCGGCGTTCGCGCGGTCTATATAGGCATGAACCTGCGGGCGTTGGCGGCTGAGCCAGTTAGCACAGGGGCCTGGCTCCAGCCGCTGCCCGGACGGACGGCTGCGTTATGGACGGGCCGGTCATGCTGGCCAGCGCGGTCAGCTACGCGCTCAAGGCAGCGGCCCTGGTCGGGCCGGCCGACCTGCCGCGCCCGACGCCGTGCCCCGACTGGGACCTCGGCCTGCTCCTGCGGCACCTGTCCGGGTCCATGGCCGACCTGGAGGAGGCCATCGCCACCGGCCGCCTTGACGCGGACCCGTACGCCGTACCGCACGTCACGCCGTTCGTGCTACCCGGCGGGGGCGGCAATCCAGGCAATCCGGTCGAGCTGGTCCGCGATCGGGCCGCCGGCCTCCTGTACGCGATGTTCACCACGGCCGAGCCCGTGATCGAGGTGTCCGGCCTGCCGGTCCCGCGCGAGCTGCTGATGGGAGCCGGCGCGATGGAGATCGCCGTTCATGGCTGGGACACCTACGTCGCCTGCGGTCGCGGCCGGGTCGTGCCGCCCGCGCTGGCACGACCGCTCATCCGGCTGTTCCCGCGGCTCATCACCGTCCGCCAGGGGCTGTTCGGGAACCCGGTGGCGGCGCCGCCTTGCGCCAGCCCCGGCGACCAGCTGGTGGCCTACCTCGGGCGCGACCCGGGTGCCCGGCATCAGCGGCCACCGCCGCGGGCACCGGGCGGGCTTCCGGCATTGACTCTGCCTCCCGCGGCGCTCCGCTAGCCTTCGCGCCTATTGCTACTCGCGAGTAGCATAAGGGGGTACGCAGCAGCCAGAGCGCTGCAGCCAGAGCAGGGAGGCCGCCGCAAATGCCCCGCACCGCACGCGATGTCGTCTTCGTCGACGGCGTCCGGACCCCGTTCGGCAAGGCAGGCCCGAATGGCCTCTACGCGCAGACCCGGGCCGACGACCTGGTCGTCAGCGTCATCCGTGAACTGCTGCGCCGTAATCCGTCGCTGCCCCCCGAACGGATCGGTGAGGTCGCCGTGGCGGCGACCACGCAGACCGGCGACCAGGGCCTGACCATCGGCCGGTCCACCGCCGTCCTGGCCGGACTGCCCAGGTCCGTGCCCGGCTACGCGATCGACCGGATGTGCGCCGGCGCGATGACCGCGGTGACCAACGTCTCCGCGTCCATCGCCTTCGGTGCGCTCGACCTGGCGATCGCCGGCGGTGTCGAGCACATGGGCCGCCATCCGATGGGCGAGGGCGTGGATCCCAACCCGCGCTTCATCTCGGAAAAGCTGGTCGACACCTCCGCGCTGGTCATGGGCGCCACCGCCGAGAACCTGCATGACCGGTTCCCGGCCATCACCCGGCAGCGCGCCGACGCCTACGCGGCCGCCAGCCAGCACAAGGTAGCCGCGGCCTACCGGGCCGGCAAGATCCAGGCCGACCTGGTGCCGGTCGCGGTCCGCGACGCCACGGGCGCCTGGGGCCTGGCCGATGTCGACGAGCCCCCCCGCCCGGACACGACGGTTGAGGTGCTGGCCGGGCTGAAGACGCCGTTCCGTCCGCACGGCCGGGTCACGGCGGGCAACTCAGCGGGCCTGAACGACGGCGCCACCGGGTGCATAGTCGCGGCTTCCGACGTGGCGCGATCGCTCGGCCTCCCTGCCCGGATGCGGCTGGTGGACTTCTCCTTCGCCGGCGTGGAGCCCGAGGTCATGGGCGTCGGCCCGATCCCCGCCACCGAGGCGCTGCTGGCCCGCAACAACCTCACCATGGATGACATCTCCCTGATCGAGATCAACGAGGCGTTCGCGGTCCAGGTGCTCGCCTTCCTCGATCATTTCAAGATCGCGGATGACGACCCGCGGGTGAACCCGTGGGGCGGCGCGATCGCGCTCGGTCACCCGCTGGCCAGCTCCGGTGTCCGGCTGATGATCCAGCTCGCGCGGCAGTTCGCCGGCCACCCCGGCGCCCGCTATGGCCTGACCACGATGTGCGTCGGTATGGGAATGGGTGGCACCGTCCTGTGGGAGAAAATTAATGATTAGCACGAACGATCTGTGGCTCGACGAAAGCGCGATCAGGTCTCAGTTTCCCGATGAGGTCGTTACCCACGCGCTGGTGCGCGATGTTCAGTTGCCCGATGGCGCCGGCACGATGGCCCTCATAACACTGGACAACGGTTTCGACCACACCAAGCCGAACACCCACGGGCCCGCCGGTCTGCTGGAACTCAGCCACGCGCTGGATTCCGTGGCTTCCCGGGACGACATAGTCGCCGTGGGGGTGACCGGGAAGCCGTTCATCTTCGCGGTGGGTGCTGACCTGAAGGGCGCGGCGCTCATCCAGTCCCGCGAGCAGGGCCTCGCCGTGATCCAGCTCGGACATGCCGTGTACCGGCGGCTGGGTGAGCTGCCCGTGCCGACGTTCGCGTTCGTCAACGGGGCCGTGCTCGGCGGCGGCCTGGAGGTGGCGCTGCACTGCACCTACCGGACGATCTCGTCCGGCGTTAGTGCCGTCGCTTTCCCGGAGTGCTTCCTCGGGCTGCTTCCCGGGGCGGGCGGCACGTACCTGCTGCCGCGGCTGATCGGCCCGTCCGGGGCGATGAAGGTGATCGTCGAGAACGCGCTGTCGCAGAACCGCATGATGCGGGCGGCCGAGGCGTCCGAGCTGGGCATGTTCGATGAGATGTTCGAGCCGGCCGACTTCCTTGCTGAGTCGCTGCGCTGGGCCTCGCGCGTGCTGTCGGGAGAGGTCGAGGTGTCCCGTGCGCCGCTGGCCCCCGCCGCGGAGTGGGAGCAGGCGGCGGCTTCGGCGCGGTTCTTCGCGGACGGGAAGGTGCATGGCGCGGCGCCCGCGCCGTACCGGGCCATTTCGCTTATCGCCGCGGCTCGTGACCGGTCGCGCGACGAGGGGTTCGCCGCCGAGGACGAAGCCATGGCCGACCTGTTCGTCAGCGACGAGTTCAAGGCCAGCCTGTACGCGTTCGACCTGACCCAGAAGCGGGCGCGGCACGCCGCCGGGGCGCCGGATTCTTCGCTGGCACGGCCGGTGACGAAGGTCGGGGTGGTCGGGGCCGGCCTGATGGCGGCCCAGATGGCGCTGCTGTTCGCCCGGCGGCTTTCGGTGCCGGTGGTCCTGACCGATCTTGACCAGCAGCGGCTGGATTCCGGGGTCGGCTACGTGCACGGCGAGATCGCCAAGCTGCGTGATCGCGGGCGTATCACCGCTGACGCGGCGGCCCGGCTGACCGGCCTGGTCAGCGGGTCGCTCTCGAAGGACGCGTTCGCGGACGCGGACTTCGTGATCGAGGCCGTCTTCGAGGAGATGGCGGTCAAGAAGAAGGTCTTCGCCGAACTGGAGGCCGTGGTACGGCCGGACTGCGTGCTGGCGACCAACACCTCCTCGCTGCCGGTGTCGGCCATGGCCGCTTCGCTCGCCGAGCCGTCGCGGGTGGTGGGCTTCCACTTCTTCAACCCGGTGGCGGTGCTGCCACTGGTCGAGGTGGTGCGGGGCGCGTCGACGGACGACGCCACGGTCGCCACGGCGCTGGCCGTCGGGAAGTCGCTGAAGAAGAACTGCGTGCTGGTGAAGGACGCGCCGGCGTTCGTGGTGAACCGGCTGCTGACCAGGTTCCTCGGCGAGATCACCGCGGCCGTCGACGAAGGCACGCCGTTCGAGGTCGCCGAGCACGCTATCGATTCCCTCGGCCTGCCCATGACGCCGTTCCTGCTTCTGCAGCTGGTGGGCCCGGCCGTCGCGCTGCACGTGGCCGAGACGCTGGCCGCGGCCTTCCCCGACCGGTATCACGTGTCGCCGAAGCTCCGCGCCCTGGCTTCATCCGGCGCCGGCTCGGTGTACCGGCCGGATTTCTCGGTCGACCCTTCTATCGTGGAGCTGCTGTCCGGCGGCCCTGCTGGCTCTGCCGCCTCCGGCGGCGGGCAGCCGTCGACCGGGGAGCAGATCCTCCAGCGGGCGCTGTTCGCCCTGGCCGAGGAGATCCGGCTGATGCTCGACGACGGCGTGGTGGCCGGCCCGGAGGACATCGACCTGTGCATGATCCTCGGCGCCGGCTGGCCCTTCCACCTCGGCGGCATCACCCCGTACCTGGACCGCACCGGCGTGTCAGCGAAGGTAACCGGCTCGACGTTCCGGTAGCTTCCACGCCGGGCCGGCCGCTGACTAGCTCATACGAGACAGCGGGTAGTCGCCTGCTGACAACAATGTGGCTTTCGTCTAGCCTG
>JAFARZ010000383.1 GCA_019245115.1 Streptosporangiaceae bacterium
CTGCAACGCCGAATCGGGGTCGCGGGCCATCAGGTCGGCCAGCGAGATGTGCACCAGCGCGGTCAGCGGCTTACCGCCCTTACCCGCCAGCCCGCCGCCGGCCAGCAGCCGTTTCATGGCTTCGTGGAGGGCGTCGTGGTAGCGCTCCGGATGCGAGCGCAGATCCTCGGTGCCCGCCGGGCCAGCCAGGGCGTCCAGGACCGCGCGGACTACCACGGCGCAGTCCGGGGACAACTCGCCCGCCAGGACCCCGGCACCGTCGAAGGTCAGGTGCAGCCGCAGCGACCGGTCCGCCAGCTTCCCCTCATCAGGATCCGGCGGCGCCAGCCGGGCCGCGATCTCGGCGGCGATCCGGGCCAGCCCCTCCAGGTCCGCGCCCATCCGCGCCGCCGCGACCAGGATCGCGTCCGCGTCCTGCTCACACCCCTGCGGCAGCTTATCCGTCCACGCGCACACCGCGCGGGCCCACGACTCGCTGAGCACCCCCTCGACCAGGGCATCGATCACGCCGGGATGCTGGCCGGCCCGCCGGGCCCACGCCTTGTGCGCGGACCCGGCCGCCTTGGTGACCTTGGTCTGGGTGACGAACCACCGCGGCATCCCCCGCACCGCGTACTGGTGGTAGGTCAGCGCCGCGGTGAACGCGCTGACCGCCCGGCCCCGCACCGCGGCCTGCACCGCGTCGACGTGCTCCATCACCCGTAGCACCTCGGCCTGCACCTCGCCGGGCATATCCGCGTACTCGACGGCCGCCAGGTAGCCCATCGCGGACCGCAGCACCCCGAGCGCATCCCCGGTGCTGGCGAACCCGCCTGCGGCCACCGTCATCACCCCTCCCCTGGCTGGCGATCTCCCGATTCAACCTTAGTTCGATTTTAGCATGTGCTACTGACATTGTTTCGCTGATTCACCGGCGTGTCGCGGCGGGCAGCCGAGAGCATAAGCCACAAATGGTGAAATATCCGGCACCGAAGATGGGCAACGGGGGCGGTGTCAAGCCTGGCCGAGGCTGCCGCTTGAGGCAGGTCAGCCCGGCTGGAGCCCCACCGGAGCCAGTCAGCCCGGCTGGAGCCAGTCAGCCCGGCTGGAGCCCCACCGGAGGCCGGTCAGCCCGGCTGGAGCCCCACCGGAGGCAGTCAGCCCGGCTGGAGCCCCACCGGAGGCCGGTCAGCCCGGCTGGAGCCGCCGCTTGAGGCCGGTCAGTGCTAGCAGGCCGTCCACTACGCACACGGCGGCCAGTGCACACAGGACGCTGCCGATCACGTCGGGCGGGTAGTGGTCGGCCAGGTAGATCCGGCTGGCCGCGACGGCCAGCACGTAGCCCGCGCCGAGGACGACAGCCGTATACCGCCATACGGCTGCGTTGGAGACCGCGACGATGGCGATGACTAGCACCGCGGCGGTTGTGACGTGCCCGCTCGGATAGGAGGCGCCGCCGCCCGCGGGCATCGCCCACAGCGAAGCCGGCGGCCGCTGCTCTCCGATCAACCGCTTGCCGATCTCGGCCAGCGCGAAAGCGCCGCCGAATGCGCAGAACACCCTCAGCGCGTCGAGGCGGCGGCGGAGCAACAGAAGAAGCAGCGGAAGGCCGGTCATCAGGCCGATGCCGACGGTCTCCGGGGTGGCGGTCTGACTGACTGCCGTGGCCAGGGTGGTGAGCCAGCCGACCCGGTCCTGTAGGGCGATGTGCCGGTCGATCCGCAGATCGAGGGCGGCTACCGGGCTGGTTCTGACGGTCAGGCCGAGGACCAGCATCAGCACGCCCAGAACCGTACCGGTAAGCACCATGAGAACGCCCCGCGGCCCGGCCCCGGGATGGCCCGCGGCCGCGCCATTGGACGCCTCTGACCGAGACACCTGGGCAGATGACATGAGACCGACAGCCTCCCGGCACGACGACGGGCGTGCACCACAAGTTAACTTCTACAGTACTGTAGAAGTTGTCGTACGCCGAGAAGAGTCGCTTTAAATCTACAAAACTGTAGAATCGGGATGGCCGGGGCGGCAGCGGGGCGAGCGGATAGGGCACATGCTGGCGGCTCGGATGGCACACTGTCCAAAGGCCCGGACGGCATCAGGCGAAAGGGGGCGGCCGTGCAGGAAAACCCAGGAGGTCTCGGGGACCGGCAGCCTCCGGACAGGTTGCCCCAGCCCCGAGGCGCAGGCGACCGGCGGGCGGCCGGTGAGCTGGAGTCCGCGGTGCTGGCCGTGCTGCAAGCCAGCAGGTCACCGCTATCTCCAGGCGAGGTCCGCGAACGTCTGGACGGCGACCTGGCCTACACCACGGTGGTGACGATCTTGTCGCGGCTGCACGCCAAGGGGGTGCTCGACCGGCACAAGGCGGGCCGTGCCTTCCGGTACGTGCCGGTCGCCGACGAGCCGGGGCTCGCGGCGCGCCGGATGGCCCGGATGCTCGACGCGGAGCCTGACCGGGAGGCGGTGCTGGCCCGGTTCGTGTCCGGCCTGTCGGATACCGACGAGGAGCTGCTGCGCCGCATGCTCGGCGAGCAGTCCCGCTGGGGCAGCGAGTAGGTCGCCATGCACACGGCCGTATACCTGCCGCTGATCCTGCCGTTGCTGGCCGCGGCGGCGGCCCGGCCACTGGCCGAACGGCTTCCTCCGGTGGCCGCCACCTGGCTACTGGCGCTCAGCGCGGTGATGCTCGCGCTCGCCAGTAGCGCCGTACTCGGGCTGCTGGCGCTGACCGCCCTGCTTCGCATCCCGCTGGTCGACTCGCTGGGCGATCTGTCCAGGCCGATGATCAGCCAGGATGATCCGGCGTCGGTGCCGGTCGCGATCGTCGCGGGCGCGTTGCTCGCAGCGGCGGCTACCGCGGCATGCCGTGCGTTGTGGCACCGCACGACCGCGCTGATCGCCGCGGGCCGCCAGGCCCGCGGTCTGCCCGGTTCGGATCAGGTCGTGGTCACCGAAGACGAGGCAGCCGACGCCTACACCCTCCCCGGCCTGCCGTGCCGGATCGTGGTCACGGAGGGGATGCTGCGCGCCCTCAGCCACCCCGAGCGGCAGGTCCTGCTGGCCCACGAACGCGCGCACGCTTCCGGCCTGCACTACCTGTTCACCACCGCGGCCCGGCTGGCCGCCGCGGCGAACCCCATGCTGCGCCCGGTGGCCGCGGCGGTGAGCTACACGGTGGAACGGTGGGCCGACGAACGCGCGGCATACGTCACCGGAGACCGCCCGCTGGCGGCCCGCGCTCTCGCCCACGCGGCCCTGGCCGCGTCCGCGGCTCCGGCCCGCCGGACCGGGCCCGCGGCCATGTTCGGCGTCGTGACCAGCCGGATCGGCGGCCACACACGAGAGCCCCGCACACGAGAGCCGCGGCACGATCGCATGCGCGGCGCCGGGCCGGTGCCGCGCCGGATGGCCGCCTTGCTGCGGCCCCCGCCGCGCCCGCAGTTGGTACTGGTCGTCGTGGCGGTGCTGCTGGTCGTCATCGCGGGAGCCTCAACCCTCGAGGCGGCCCGTGATCTGCACAACCTGCTGGAGCAGGCCCAGGTTTCCTGATCACCCAGTTCTTTCCGGTCTATTACGGGGCCGGCCAACCTGAACCACGCCACTGCCCGGGCACGTCAATCTGAGTGTGGCCATCTAGCGGCCGCCATTGAAATGGTCATGAAGGTCCCATGACCAGCTGGCGTCCCTGCTTGTCAATGGCGGCCGCGGCTGGCCACGAAGCGTCTGCGGGCGCAGCAGAGCGGGAGAGGGGAGCCAGCGAGATGACAGCAGGCGAACTGGTCAGCAGCTACCCCTATCCGGATCCGCCGGCCACCGAGCCGCCGGATGCGGCCGGCGACCTGGACGAGCGGCGCAAGCGCTACGCGTGGCTCTACGACGACGAAGACATCTGGATGTCTGTCTAGACGATAGACTTGAGTAACAAGGCGAAGATCCGGCTATCACCGGGGAGCCCCCGGAAGAACGGGCCGCAGGCCTTACTAGAACCGGGCGGGTACGGCCCGTCACAGCCGATCGATGAGCGGCCGTTCCGGACCTCGGCGCGGCAAGCGAGGTGGTACCGCGGTGTGCCCGCGCGGGAGCGGGCGTGTCGTCCTCGTAGCCTGCCGAACGACCGAACGACCGCGAGAGATCACCACGATGTCTGTCTATCCCCGCATCGGGCCCACTGACGCTACTGACGAGACCGGTGGCGTGCCCGCCCAGCCCGGCTTCCCGGCGCTCGAACGGGACGTGCTCGCCTACTGGACGGCGAACGGCACATTCCGCGAATCCGTCGCACGGCGGCCGCTGGACCGCGAGTTCGTCTTCTACGATGGGCCGCCGTTCGCCAACGGGCTGCCGCACTACGGGCACCTGATCACCGGATACGTCAAGGACGTGGTGCCGCGCTATCGCACCATGCGCGGCGACCGGGTGGAGCGCCGGTTCGGCTGGGACTGCCACGGCCTGCCCGCCGAGGTCGAGGCGGAACGGCTGCTCGGCATCTCCGGCAAGGCCGACATCGTGGCCATGGGCATCGAGAAGTTCAACGAAGCCTGCCGCGAGTCCGTGCTGCGGTACACCAGCGAGTGGCAGGACTACGTGGAGCGCCAGGCGCGCTGGGTGGACTTCGGCAACGACTACAAGACGCTCGACCTCTCCTACATGGAAAGCGTCATGTGGGCGTTCAAGCAGCTTTACGACAAGGGCCTGATCTACCAGGGCTTCAAGGTGCTGCCGTACTGCTGGCGGTGTGAGACCCCGCTGTCCAACCACGAACTGCGGATGGACGACGACACCTACAAACAGCGGCAGGATCCCTCGGTCACGGTACGGTTCAAGCTTGACTCCGGGGAGTTTCTTCTAGCGTGGACCACCACGCCGTGGACGCTGCCGTCCAACCTCGCCGTCGCGGTCGGCGCCGGCATCCGGTACGCGGTGGTCGAGAAAGACTACGAACGGTACATCCTGGCCGAGGACCGGCTGGCCGCCTACGCCGCTGAGTTCGCGGACGCCACCAGGGTGGACACGCTGACCGGCGCGGAACTGGCCGGGCGGAGCTATGAGCCGCTTTTCCCCTACCTGGCCGGCACCGAGAACGCCTTCCGAGTGATCCTCTCCCCCGACGTCACCACCGAGGACGGTACCGGCGTCGTGCACATGGCCCCCGCTTACGGCGAGGCCGACGCCAACGCATGCGCCGAGGCCGGGATCCCGGTCGTGCTGACCGTGGACGACCACGGCCGCTTCACCCAGCAGATCCCGGATTTCGCCGGACAGCACGTCTTCGACGCCAACAAGCCGATCATCGAGCGGCTGAAGCAGCAGCGCAGCCTGGTACGGCAGGAAACGTACGCGCACTCCTACCCGCACTGCTGGCGCTGCCGCAACCCGCTGATCTACAAGGCGGTGTCGAGCTGGTTCGTGGAGGTGACCAAGTTCCGTGACCGGATGGTCGAGCTCAACGAGGGGATCACCTGGGTTCCCGAGCATGTCAAGCACGGTCAGTTCGGCAAGTGGCTGAGCAATGCCAGGGACTGGTCGATCAGCCGGAACAGGTTCTGGGGCTCGCCCATCCCGGTCTGGCGCAGCGACGACCCGAGGTACCCGCGCACGGATGTGTACGGATCGCTGGACGAACTGGAACGGGACTTCGGAATCCGCCCGCAGGACCTGCACCGGCCGGGCATCGACGAGCTGACCCGGCCCAATCCGGACGACCCGACCGGCCAGTCGACCATGCGCCGCGTGCCGGAGGTGCTTGACTGCTGGTTCGAGTCGGGCTCGATGCCGTTTGCCCAGGTGCACTACCCGTTCGAGAATCGCGAGTGGTTCGACAGCCACTACCCGGGCGACTTCATCGTCGAGTACATGCCGCAGACCCGAGGCTGGTTCTACACGCTGCATGTGCTCGCCACCGCGCTGTTCGACCGGCCCGCGTTCCGTACCTGCGTGTGCCACGGCATCATCCTGGGCGACGACGGCCAGAAGATGTCCAAGAGCCTGCGCAACTATCCGGACGTGAACCACGTGTTCGACACCTACGGCTCGGACGCCATGCGCTGGCTCCTGATGTCCAGCCCCGTGCTGCGCGGCGGTGACGCCGCGGTCAGCGAGCAGGGCGTCAGGGACGCCGTACGCCAGGCCATCCTGCCGCTGTGGAACAGCTACTACTTCTTCGCGCTGTACGCCAACGCGGAGAGCTACCAAGCCAAGGTGAGGACCACGGGCGAAAACGTCCTGGACCGGTACATCCTGGCCAAGACACGGACGGCCGTGACCGAGATGGCGGCCGAGCTCGACGTCTACCAGATCGCGGCCGCGAGCCACGTGCTCAGGGACCACCTCGAGCTGCTGACCAACTGGTACATCCGCAGGTCGCGCAGCCGGTTCTGGCAGGGCGACACCGACGCGCTGGACACGCTCTACACCGTCCTGGAGACGACCTGCCGAGCGGCCGCGCCGCTACTGCCGCTGACGGTGGAGGCGATCTGGCGCGGCCTCACCGGTGAGCCAAGCGTGCACCTGGCTGACTGGCCGGACACAAGCAGTTTCCCAGAAGACGACACGCTCGCGGACGCCATGGACCTGGTCCGTGCCACGTGCAGCGCCGCGCTCGGCCTGCGCAAGGCGCGCCAGCTCAGGGTCCGGCTGCCGCTGCGCACGCTGACCGTGGCCCACCCGGACGCCGGCAGCCTGCGCCCGTTCGCCGAACTGATCAGGGACGAGGTGAACGTCAAGGATCTACGCCTCGACGCCGATCCGGCCAGCCTCGGCACGTTCGAGCTGACCGTCAACCCCCGTGTGCTCGGCCCCCGGCTCGGCGGCAAAGTACAGGAGGTCATCCGCGCCGTCAAGGCCGGCGACTGGCGCCGGGACGGCGACACAATCATCGCTGCCGGTGTGACGCTCGGCCCGGACGAGTACCAACTCAAGCTGACCGCAGCCGCCGGCGGAACCGCTGCCACCGCGGCGCTACCGGGCAACACCGGCCTGATCGCGCTCGACGTCAACGTGACCCCGGACCTGGAAGCCGAAGGCACCGCGCGCGACGTGGTCCGGCTGGTGCAGCAGGCCCGGCGAGACGCTGGCCTGGACGTATCGGACCGGATACGGCTCACCATCGGCGCGGACGAAGCCACCCGCCACGCGATCCGGGCTCACGCGGACTTCCTGAAGGGCGAGACGCTCGCCGTGGAACTCGACCTCAATCCCGCGCCAAAGCTCACGATCACGCTACTTTCTGTAAGTTCCTGAAACCCTTTATGTAAGTTTCTGAACCGCTGTCAGCTCCGGTACGTGCCCTTAGGTGGAGAGGACTTTACCGAAGGGAGCCGGAGACCAATGAAACGCATGCGACGCTGCGCGGCCACCGTGGCGGTGGGAGCACTAGCTCTTGCTGGGCTAGCAGTAGGCGCGGGGACCGCGGACGCCAGGGGCTTTCCGGCGTTCGTAGGTCCCCTTCATCATGTCAAGACGCTGGCATCTACTGTCCCGGGCAACGGCGACGTCAACCCGTACGGGGTCGCGGTCGTACGACGCAGTACCGGCGACCTGTTCGCCGGCAACGTGCTGGTGAGCAACTTCAACAATTCGAAGAACGTCCAGGGCACCGGGACCACGATCGTCGAGGTCACTCCGTCCGGACACCACTGGCTGTTCGCTCAGATCAACCCGAACCTGCGCGGCTGCCCCGGCGGCGTCGGGCTGACCACCGCGCTGTCCGTGCTGCGCAGCGGATGGGTGATCGTCGGCTCGCTGCCCACCAAGGGCGGCAAGGTCAGCGGAGCCGGCTGCCTGATCGTCCTGGACAGCCACGGCCACGTCCGAGAGACTTTCGCCCACCATGGCATCAACGGTCCATGGGACATGACGGCCGCTGACTACGGCAACGTCGCGTTCCTGTTCGTGACCAACGTGCTGAACGGCACCGTGGCGGGAGGCGGCAAGACCGTCCATGGGGGCACGGTCTTGCGTCTCCGCGTTTTCGTGCCACGCCATGGCCTGCCGTTTGTCACGTCGATCACCATGATCGGGTCTGGCTTCGGTGAGAAGACCGACCCCAACGCGCTGGTCATTGGTCCGACCGGCGTGGGCCTGAGCCCCCACGGCACGCTGTATGTCGCGGACACGCTGGCCAGCCGGGTCGCCGCGATCCCCGGCGCGCTGTTCCGGTTCGCCACCGCGGGCACCGGCTTCACCGTAAGCCAGGGCCACCACCTGAACGGTGAGCTGGGCCTGGCTGTCGCACCGGGCGGTGACATCCTCACCGTCAACGGAGGCGACGGCAACATCGTGGAGGTCACTCCCGGCGGCGTTCAGGTCGCGGTCAAGACCATCACCGGCGGCGGCGCTGGCGCCCTGTTCGGCCTGGCGGTCAAGCCTGGCCATCGGGCCGTCTACTTCGTCGACGACTCCAACAACACCCTGAAGCTGCTCTTCTAGCTACAGCTCAACGCCAACCAGGACCGGTTCGGGGCGCAACTCCACCCCGAACCTGTCGCGGACACCGTCCCTGATCTCGCGAGCCAGCGAGATCAGGGACGCGGTCGTCGCCCCGGCCCCGGTGACCAGCGCGAGCGTGTGCTTTGACGAGATACGCACCCCATCCGGCCCGGCGTAACCCTTGCCGAATCCGGCCTGCTCGATCAGCCACGCGGCCGGCACCTTCACCCGTCCCTCGCCCGCGGCGAACCGCGGCGCGCCCTCGGGTACCACCTCAGCCGCAACGATCGGGTTGGTGAAGAACGAGCCCGCGCTTCTTGTGTCCGGATCGGCGGGATCGATCACCATGCCTTTGCGCCTTCGCAAATTCAGTACCGACGAACGGACGGCGGTTCCAGCGGCACATTCCCCCACTTCCACCCCGAGGCTGGCGGCCAGCTCGGCGTAACGGACCGGTCCCGGCCTGGTGGCGAGGTCGAAGACAACCTCGAGCACCACGTAGCGGTCATTCCCCCACTGTGCTGGCCCGGGGGGGCGACCCCCCGGAACCCCCCGAAAGATGCTCGTTCTGTAGGAGAAGTCACACATGTCGTTCGTTAGAAAGAGGGTTTCATCTTTTTCGCGGTCGAACACCCGAACCCCGGCGATGGTGTCGGAAACCTCCTGACCGTAGGCGCCGACATTCTGGATCGGGGTCGCGCCGGCCAGGCCGGGGATGCCGGACAGGCACTCCAGGCCGGCCAGGCCCGCCGCGACCGTGCGCTCGACCACGCTGTCCCAGCCCTCGCCGGCCGCCACCGTCACCCGGTTGCCATCGACGGTGAATCCCCTGGTCGCGACGTGTATGACGAGGCCGGGGAATCCCTGGTCGGCGACGACCACGTTGCTACCCCCGCCGAGGATGAGCAGGGGCTCGTCGCCGCCGGTGCGGACGGCTTCGACCAGCTCTTCGCTGGTGGTCGCGGTGACGAAGGAGCGGGCGGGTCCGCCCAGGCCCAGTGTGGTGTAGTCGGCCAGCTTCACGTGGTGTTACGACGGCAGCTTTATCACGGCCCGGGTGCGCTGCAGCACCTTGTTGCCATCACTGCGGGCCGTGAGATCGATTGCGACCCGGTTGCCGTCGAGCTGCTCGGCGACGGTGCCGGCCACCTCTATCGTCGCGCCCTGGTCGTCGTCCGGGACCACGACCATGGCGGAAAAGCGCACGCTGAACTCCATGACCGCGCCGGGGTCGCCGCCGGCCAGCTCGGTCAGGTAGCGGCCGGCCTGCGCCATCGTGTACATGCCGTGCGCGATCACATTGGGCAGGCCGACGGACTTGGCCACCCGCTCGTTCCAGTGGATTATGTTGAAGTCGCCGGAGGCGCCGGCGTACTTGATCAGGTCCACTCGCGTGGCGCGGTACGTCCTGGGCTCCAGCTCGGTGCCGGGCTTGAGGTCGTCATAGCTGAGCATCGGCTACTCCCCGCGTTCGACCAGCGTGTTTCGGGCGGTGCAGATGTGCTCCCCGTCAACGGTCACGAGGTCGGTGCGCATCGTCATGCTGGTGTGCCGCTTGAGCGGCTTGATCTGCTCGATCGTGGTCGTGGCCAGAACCCGGTCGCCGGCGTGTACCGGCCGGGAGTGCTCGAAGGCCTGCTCGCCGTGCACGACCCGCGAGTAGTTGAGGCCCAGACCGGGATCGGTGACCACATGCGCGGTGTTCGCCGTGGAGATGACGATGGCGAACGTGGGAGGCGCGATCACGTCCGGGTATCCGGCCTGCCTGGCGGCGTCCTCATCGAAGCAGTAAGAACTCTGCTCGCCGATCGCGGCGGCGAACTCGGCGATCTTGACCCTGCTGACCTCGTACGGCCGGGCGGACTCGTAGGTCCTCCCGACGTAGTCCGGATTCAGTGGCATCCGCGGAGCCAGCTACCTGGTCTCGCGGTGCGGGCGGTGGCAGCGGCACCACGGGCAGTACTTCTTCAGCTCCATGCGATCCGGGTCGTTACGCCGGTTCTTCTTGGTGATGTAGTTCCTGCGCTTGCACTCCTGGCAAGCCAGCGTGATCTTGGGCCGGACATCGGTGGCAGCCACGATGGAGTGCCTTTCTTTCCTGATTCGGTATACGACAATCGTAGCGGAGGCCGGACTTGAACCGGCGACACAGCGATTATGAGCCGCTTGCTCTGCCTGACTGAGCTACTCCGCCGTCGGCGACATCAAAGGTTACCCGATCCTCGGCTGCCTGGCACACTCGCGACCTGTCATCGCGCCCCGGCTACGATGAACTCCGGGAGGAGCTGATGGAATCGTGAGCATTCTGGGCACTCGTGTGCTGCGGACCGAAGACCCCCGCTTCCTGACCACCGGCGGCGTGTACACCGCCGATGTCGCGGACGAGCGGCTGGCCGGGGCCTGCCACGTGCACTTCGTCCGGTCAACGGTGGCTCACGCGCGGCTGCGGTCGGTTGACGTCAGCGCGGCGCTGGAGTTGCCCGGCGTCGTCGCCGCGTTCACCGGACAGGACCTGGCTTCGGCCGGGATGCGGCCGGTTTCCCCGCCGATGCCGAACATGAACGGGGAGATGACCTGGCCGCTGCTGGCCCGCGATGTGGTCCGGTTCGTCGGCGAGGCGGTGGCGGTGGTCGTCACCGAGCACCCCCACCAGGGCGAGGACGCCGCCGAGCTGGTCGACGTGGACTACGAGATGTTGCCGGCGGTCGTCGACATGGACGAGGCGGCCACGGACGAGGTGCTCTTGTTCCCGGCGGCCGGGACGAATGTCGTCGTTGCCTTCGGCGACCGGGACGAACTCGATCCCGGCCTGTTCGAGGGCTGCGACGTGGTGGTCTCCCACACGGTCGCCAACCAGCGGGTCGCTCCGGCGCCCATGGAGACGCGGGCCGCCGCCGCCGCCTGGGACGGCCAAGGGCGGCTGACCGCGTGGATCCCCAACCAGGGCGCGGTCGGCACGCGCGACGCCCTGGCTGACATGCTCGGTATCGACGGTTCCGCGATCCGGGTCATCACACCCGACGTGGGCGGCGCCTTCGGCGCGAAATTCGGCGCCGACCCGGAGCACGCGGTGGTCTGCTGGGTGGCCCGGCAGATCGGCCGTCCCACCCGCTGGACGGAGACCCGGAACGAGAACCTGCTGGCGATGACGCACGGCCGGGCGCAGCGGCAGGTGCTGACGATCGGCGGAAACCGTGACGGGGCGGTTCTCGCGTACCGGCTGGAGATCTTGCAGGATTCCGGCGCATACCCCCGGTTCGGCGCGTTCCTGCCGTTCCTGACCATCTTGATGGCGCCCGGCCCGTACGCGATTCCGCGTGCCGAAGCCGTTGCCCGGTCGGTTGCCACCAACACCACGCCGGTCGGCGCGTACCGCGGCGCGGGCCGGCCTGAGGCCACCGCGGCGGTGGAGCGGGCCATCGACCTGTTCGCCGCGGAGATCGGGATGGATCCCGCCGAGGTCCGCCGCCGCAACCTGTTGCCGCCGTTCACAGAGCCGCACAGAACCGCGTTCGGCGCGGTATATGACACCGGAGACTACGTCGCGGCGCTGGAACTCGCGCTCGACCAGGCCGGATACGCCGAGCTGCGGAAGGAGCAGGCGGACCGCCGGGCGGCCGGTGATGTGGTCCAGCTCGGCATCGGGCTGTCGTCGTACGTGGAGATCACCGGTCCGGGCGCCGAGGAGGGCGGTCCCAACGAGAACGCGACCGTCGAGGTGCATCCCGACGGCAGCGCCACCATCCTGACCGGGACATCACCGCACGGCCAGGGGCACGAGACCGTGTGGGCCACGCTGGCCAGCGAGGAACTCGGCATTCCGCTCGACAAGATCACCGTGAAGTGGGGCGACACCGACCTGATCCCGGTCGGCGGCGGCACCGGCGGATCCCGCAGCCTCCAGCTCGGCGGCGCCGCGGTCCAGCAGGCGTCGCGGGAACTCATCGACGTGGCGCGGGATCGAGCGGCGAACGAGCTGGAGGTGAGCGCCGCCGACCTGGTGTTCGACGTTGAGCGGTCGGCGTTCTCGGTGGCCGGCGACCCGGACATCGCGGTATCGCTGGCCGGTCTGGCCGAATCGGAGCGGCTGTTCGTCCGCGCGGTGTTCCGGTCGCCGGGACCGACGTTCCCGTTCGGTGCGCACGTGGCCGTCGTCGAGGTGGACACCGAGACGGGGAAGGTGTGGCTGCGGCGCATGGTGACGGTGGACGACGCCGGCACGGTGATCAACCCGCTGCTGGCCGAGGGCCAGCGGCACGGCGGCATCGCCCAGGGTGCGGCGCAGGCGCTCTTGGAGGAGGTCGTCTACGACGCCGACGGCAATCCGCTGACCGCGACGTTCGCCGACTACGCGTTCGTGTCCGCCACGGAGATGCCGAGCTTCGAGCTGGCCGGGATGGCCACCCCGACTTCGTACAACCCGCTGGGTGCGAAGGGTATCGGCGAGGCCGGCACGATCGGCTCCACCCCGGCGGTGCAGAACGCGATCGTCGACGCACTCGCCCACCTGGGCGTCCGCCATATCGACATGCCAGCCTCCCCGCAGCGAATCTGGGAGACCCTCCAGTCAGTCCGCCGGTAGCCCGCGTGCCGCTCGCCTTGGGGTGGCGCCCGCCTGCGGTGACCGTTGGCCTGTGTGCTGGCGCGTTAGTGCCGTAGCCAAGCGCGGCCTTCCGGACATTTGGCGATTTTTCGTCCTTTAGTGCATATCGGTGGCGGGTGGTTACCGTGACCTTCCATCATGTGACGGGTGGATACGGCGCTACCAGCGGGATCTGTGCTCGCGGAGCCCGACGCGGCGCTGCGTGCCGCGCTGCGGGGGAACTCCGACGCGTTCCGCGTGCTGTACCGCGACATGCAGCCGCGCCTGCTGCGCTACCTGCGCGCGCTGGCCGGCGATGACGCCGAGGACGTGGCCTCGGAGACCTGGCTGCAGGTAACCAGGGATCTGGGCAGCTTCACCGGCGATTACGACGCCTTCCGCGGCTGGATCACCACGATCGCCCGCCATCGCGCGCTTGACCATCTGCGCAGCCAGAAACGCCGTCCGCCGTCTATCCCGGTACCGGCCGATGACCTGGCCAGCCGGTCGGCGGCCGATGACACCGCGGCGAGCGCGATCGAAGCCGTCGGCACCGACGCCGCCATCCGCCTGATCGCCGAACTGCCGACGGATCAGGCCGAGGCCGTGCTGCTTCGCGCAGTGGTCGGCCTGGATGCCAAGACGGCCGGCAAGGTGCTCGGCAAGCGCGCGGGAGCGATACGTAGCGCGGCGCACCGCGGGCTGCGCACCCTGGCCAAGCGGCTGGAACCAGCCGCCGTCGACGACGAACGCCACGTCGCGAGCGAAGGAGTGACACGAGCAGAGGGCTTGACGCTGAAGGACATGAGATGAGTACACGCCATTCCTGGAAAATCAGCCGGAACGCCGCCAAGCGACTGCTCGACGGCCATACCGGGCCGGACTCAGACCCGCTGACCCGCGTGCTTACCGCGGCGGCGGCACCGGCCCGGGACCGAGAGCTGGCCGGAGAACAAATGGTGGTGGCCGCTTTCGAGGCGAATCATCTCGGTCCCGTTGTCACTCCCCAGAAAGAGCACAAATCAATGCTCGCGAAGCTTCTCACGGTAAAGGTCCTGTTCACGTCGCTGGCCGCGTGCGCCACCGGAGGCGTGGCACTTGCCGCAAGCACCGGCGCCCTGACCGGTTCCACCTCCCCCCACGCTATGGCGAGCCCCAGCCAGCCTGCCGCCTCATGGACCCAGCCCGCTCCCAGCGGTTCACCCAGCAGCGCTGCGCCCAGCGCGTCGGCGAGCAACCCGCTGCGCGTGCCCGGCGGAAGCACCGGAACGCAGGCGACCTCTACCGCCTCGGCGTCCGCGTCGGCTTCGCCTACCGCTCAGTCGCTGCCGCAGGGTGCGACGGCGCTGTGCAAGGCGCTGATCGGTGATGTAGCCACCTCGACCGGCGTCACCTCCAGCCAGTCCGGCGAACTCCAGGCGCTCAGCAGCTCCAGGCTGCCCGGTCTGCTGAAGCGGCCGGAGTTCTCCTCGCTGATCTCGATCACGCGGTCGGCCACCACCGTGCCGGACTACTGCGCGCTCCTGCTCGACCTGCCGCAGCTTCCGCAGCCCAGCGATCTGGCCCAGTTGCCGAGCACGGTGCTGGGACAGCTGCTGACCGCGCTGCCGGCATCCACCCTGTCCCAGGTTCTGACCTCACTGCCCAGCTCGACCCTGTCCCAGGTCATGACCGCGCTGCCGGCCTCGGCCCTGTCCCAGGTGCTGACTTCGCTGCCGACCGCGACCGTGACGCAGCTGCTGAACGAGCTGCCGACTTCAACGCTGACTCAGCTGCCCTCCTCGGTGCTCTCGCAGCTTCCGCAGTCGGTGCTCTCTCAGCTCCCCACCTCGGCCCTCTCTCAGCTGGGCCTCTGACTAGGAAACACCGAAGCAAGCGAAGCAGCTTCGCGCGGATCGCCCGCTGACCACACTGGCACCCGCGGCGAGCAAAGCGAGCTTCGCGGTCGCCCGGCCACGGAGGGCCTCAAAGGCCCTCCTGGCCGGGCGAAACTAACGGCGACAAGCGCAGGAAGGCCGGGGGGTCTGGGGGGTTGGTGTGTACCCCCCAGAAAAGACAGCGACAAAAAACGCGTCTCTGGCGCTGAGCAAGATATGACGACATGCCGGATCTCTGAACGTGGCGGCGTTTCTGGCCCGCCGGACCGCGCGACGGTCGCGCCCAGGAGCCTGCCCTGGCGTCCTCGCACGTCCGCGCCCCAGCGCATCGGGCCGCCGCTTACGTTCGGCCAGATCCGGCCCCCGCGCACGTTCGGGCGAGCCACGCCAACCCTGAGCATCGAGGTCCTACAGCGAGTCCTCGACGGCCTGCAGAGGCTGTTAGCGGATGGGCCGGTCGGTCGATGCGCCCGCTGGTTCTCCCGTTCAGCCGGAGGTCTCGGACCTCTCCGGCGCCGTGCGCGAGGCACAGGGAGGCAGCTCGGACGCCTTCCGTATGCTGTACCGCGACACCCAGCCAAGGCTGGTGCGGTATCTCTACACGTTGGTGGGTGACGACGCGGAAGACATCGCTTCGGAGACCTGGCTGCAAGTCGCCAGGGACCTGGCCCGCTTCAGCGGCGACTACGACGGTTTCCGCGGCTGGGTCACCACGATCGGTCGCCATCGCGCGCTGGATCACCTGCGCAGCCGGGGCCGCCGCCCGCCCTCCGTGCCGGTGCCCGCCGAGGATCTGGCCGGCCTGGCCGCGGCCGACGACACCGCGGCGAGAGCGATGGAAGCGGTGTCCACCGACGCGGCTATCCGGTTGATCGCCACGCTGCCGCCCGACCAGGCCGAGGCCGTGCTGCTGCGCGCCGTGGTCGGCCTGGACGCGGACAGCGCCGGCCGGGTGCTCGGCAAGCGCGCCGGGGCCGTGCGCACCGCCGCCTACCGGGGCCTGCGCACGCTGGCCAAGCGCCTGGAAAGCCAGACATCAGCCGTACCGGAAACATAAGCCGTACCGGAACATAAGCCGTACCGGAAACATAAGCCGTGCCGGAAACACAGGCTGCCCCAGTGGAAGCCGGCGCCGATAGCGGACAGCACGTAAGTGTCCCCCGACCGCAACCGGCCCTGATGCCAGGTCTGGTGCAGCGCGGTGAGCATGCCGGCCGCGCCGGTGTTGCCGAGCTTGTCCACGGTGACAGGCGCCTTCTCCGGCCGCACGCCGAGTTGCACGAGCGTCTGCCGGATGATGTTCAGGTTCGCCTGGTGCAGGAAGAAGTGGTCGATCTGCCCGATCCCGAGGCCCGCCCGGCCGACCGCGCTGGCGATGCTCTCCGGAAGCCGGGCGGTGGCGACCTGCCGCACCTCCCGGCCGTCCATGCGCAGGTAGTGCTGTCCGGCGGTGACGGTGTGCGAGCTGGATGGCAGACGAGAGCCGCCCGCCGGGATGCGCACCGCGTAGGACAGCTCCGAGCCGATGTGATGGGCGAGCAGGCCAGCGCCGTCCGCCGAGGTGCCGGTCAGCACCACCGCGGCGGCCGCGTCGCCGAAGAACACGGCGGTCGCCCGGTCCGCGGGATCGGTGACCCGGGACGCGCAGTCGGCCGCGATGACCAGCACCGAGCCGATCCCGGGATCCTGGAGCAGGTGGGCGCCGATCAGCAGCGCGTGGATTCCGGCGGCGCAGGCCGCCTGGGTCACGTCCATGGCTATCGCCCGGTGGGCGCCCAGCGCGTGCTTGACGATCAGCGCGGTAGACGGCAGCGGCTGGTCGTAGGTGTAGGAGGCGACGATGATCGCGTCGAGGTCCGCCGCGGCCAGCCCGGCCGCCGCCAGTGCCGGATGGGCGGCCGCCACGCACATGTCCGAGGTGGCTAGCTGGGACGGCAGGCGGCGACGTTCGGTTATCCCGGTGTGGGCGACGATCCATTCCTCGGTGGTGTCCAGCGTCTCGGTGAGCTCGGCATTCGTGATCACGGTGTCCGGCAGGTGCATCCCGGTGCCCGCGACCGCGACCGGCAGCCGGTAGGCGCCGCGGCCGGAGGCCCAGGCAAATTCGACGCCGTTCATCGGACGGTACTCCGCTCCGGCGCGAGGGTGACAGCGAAGTCGGTGTAGAAGCGTCCCGAGCCGCATGGCAGGCCCAGGAGGATACGGCGCGCGGCCTCGGCGCACAGCGCCCCGCCGAGAGCGACCCCGGACGCGAGCTGAGGCCAGCTGCTCAACGTACGGCCGATCTGCGGGACGGAGGCGGCGAGCTGCGGGCTGATCCGGTCCGCGTCCACCATGGCCAGGATGAGCGCCACCTTGTCCGGCACGGACAAGACGGTCAGGTCCCGCGACCCGATGTCGCCGAGCAGTCCGTGCAGCAGCGGCCGGTGCGGCTCCGTGTCGAATCGCTCGATGTCGAGCAGGCCACGGTCGTTGGCTTCCATCACCACCGGGATGCGCCGCAGCCGCGCCTGCTCCCGGGCGGCGATCTTCACCCACGGGGTGTCGCACTCCTCGACGACCAGGTCGATATCGCTGAAGAACTCGTCCATGGTGTCGCTCGTCAGGCCGTCCGGGTAGATCTCGATGTCCAGGTAGGGATCGATCTCGTACATCTGGCGGGCCGCGATCACCGTCTTGTTGAGGCCGAGATGGTGCACGCCGGCCCGCAGCCGGTTGAGGTTGGACAGGCTCAGCGTGTCGAAGTCGGCGAGCTTGAACGCGCCGCCGATGCCCTCCAGGCACAGGGTCAGCGCGGCGCTGTTGCCTACCGACAGCCCGATGACCCCGATCCGCCCGCCGAACAGCCGCCGCTGATCCGGCCGGTCGATCTTGCCGCGGTTGCGGTCGGTGCGGACCAGCCGGAACTCCTCTCGCGGGAGCACGTGCACCAGCCGGGCAGACCAGGGATACCAGGCCCACGCGCCGTACTCCCGCAGGCTCGTGCCGGCTAGCTGGTCCGCCTTGGCCTGGCTCAGTTCATTTTCCACGAACGGCGTCTGCGGCTCCCGTCCGCGAATCAGCTCCTCCAGCTGGCTTTCGACCGTGTCGCAGACCTCGCGCACCTGACCGGATTCCAGCAGCCGGGTCAGCGCCCGGCCCTGGGCGGCGTCACCGGCAGGCTCGTACAGCACCGGCTGCCATTCCCCCACTCGCCGCCGGGGCGCCTTGAGGCACCGCCTTCCCTCCTCGCTCGTCCCTCGCTCGTCAGTCCAGGCGGCGCCGCGGCCCTTTGGCTCTCGGTTTTCCGGCGGAATGAGACCCGCGGCGGCGACGGCTGGGAACAGGGCGCGGAGGCGGGCGACCAGGTCGGCGTACTCCCCAGCGCCTTCGGCGAGTTTGTGGAGCATGATCACCACGTCTTCGGCGTAACGCGGCACGAACTCCCGCGTGCCGGCGACCGGCCGGAACCCGAACCGCTGGTGGAAGCCGTGCTGGCCGTCCGCTGTGCCCGACGTGCCGATCATCGCCTCGGCGCCCAGGCAGTGCGCGGCCGCGATGGCCATCGCGTTCAGGTAGATGCCGAGCCCGAGCTTGCGCGCCCGGCGCTCCACCACCAGACGGCTGTGCTCGAAGGTGCGGGCCGGGCTCAGGCCCTCGGCTCTCAGCACCTCGCCGTAACGACGCTCGCCCAGGTACGCACGGGACTGGAACAGCTTGCCGATCTCCGAGGTGGCCAGCCGGACATATCCCAGTGGCGGGCCATCGATATCCCGTCTGGCAATGAAGTGCCAGGCACCGTAGTCCAGTTCCTGGACATCGACGTAACCGCCGCCGGCGTCGACGAAGCTTGGCCGCCGTCCGTTGTCGAACAAGATCCGGGCCCGCAAGTGGCGGACCTGCCGCATCAGCTCCACCTGGCCGACGGGTGCGTCCCGCGGCACCAGGGCCGCGGCGACATGCCACTGCACACCATAACTAGACAACATCTGTCCCCCCCGAGCGCGCGATCTATGAACCGATCGGCGTTCGCGCGTGAAAACAAGAGGGGACGCGACCAACACCGTGCGTAACTACGCTAGCAGATACTGTTACGCCGGCGTGCAATTCACTGCTCACAATGATCTCCGCCCCGGACAACGCGGAAGAAAGGAGCCTTCCGGAAGAAATAGCGCCGCTTTCCAGCACCTTTCCTTCCACATGACCCCTAACTTCCACGCGATGTCCCCACATATGCCCGCTATGCCGCGATATGCGCAGCTCAACAGTCCGGGACGCTATTCTAGCGAAGACGGCATAGCCGACATATCGGGCCCGCCGGGCTGGGATATCCGAGGTAAGCCGCATCAGATGCCTCATTCCGGAATGTTCCCCCAGCTCCACCGCCCCGCTGCAACCGTGCCACCGGTATCCCAACATGTCGGATTTGTTCAGCGATGCTTGGCATACTGACCTCGACAGGCCGGGACCTGTCACCCGCAGGAGGCCGCCTGGTCAGTTCGCGGATCGCAGTCGCGGCTTGCCGCCGTTGCCAGACGGCCCTAAATGTCCGGCAAGTCTCGAACGGGATGCAGATTAAGACGGAACATCTGTGCTACATGGAAATTAAATGTACGAATACGGCCGCCAAATTTCCGCACAGCACGTAATTCCCGCGTTGTTTCGCTATGAAGGCAAAGACTTGGGCTGGCCTGCTCCCTAGCCGATGGCACCACTGGCATCGCTCTGGCAGCCTCGATGGTGCCATCGGCACGCCGCGAACTCCAGATCTTCAAACTCCGCATGTCGGATATGTCAGGCACAGTGCGGACCGAGAAGGCGGCGCGGCCCGGCCGGAACGGGCGGGCACCGGGCACAGACGGCGGGGGCGCAAGAAGGGACGCATCGCTTCGCCGCCCAAAGACAGAACCCGCGCAAAACGCGCACCGCGCAAAAACGGGCACCGGACACACACGGGCGGCGGCGCAAGAAAGAGTGCATCGCTTCGCCGCCCAAAACAGAACCCGCGCAAAACGCGCACCGGGCACAGACGGGCGCGAGCGCAAGAAGGGACGCATCGCTTCGCCGCCCAAAGACAGAACCCGCGCAAAACGCGCACCGCGCAAAAACGGGCACCGGACACAGACGGGCGGCGGCGCAAGAAGGGATGCATCGCTTCGCTGCCCAAAGGCGGAACCGGCGCAAAGCGGGCATCGGGCGCGTCCCCGGCCCGAGCGAACCAGTGACCGGGAGTGCGGCAGAAACGCGGGGAGGAGGGTTAGCGGGGGTGGGCTAGGCGCAATGCCGGGGAGTTAGGGCTGGGCTTCGCGGGTCAAGTTCCGGTTCCGGCGTGTCGTGGCCGTGTATGGCAACGGAGGTCCGGTAAGACGGGAAATCGACCAAGACCACCCGTTGCCGAGGACCTCCGTTGCGCCCCCAGTCTGTCATTAGTGCTGCTGTCACGACTATCACCACGGTGATTACGGTCGCTGCGGGGGTGTTTGCCCCTGGCCATGTGGGCGAGCTGACCCGGATCGTGCCATTCGAGCTGGTGGAGGCGGTGCTGGAGGAGACCGGCGGGCAGGGGAAGCGGCTGCGGCTGCTGCCTTCGCGGGTGGGGGTGTACTTCGTGCTGGCGATGTGCCTGTTTCCGCGGCCTGGTTACCTGGGCGTGTGGGCGAAGCTGACGGCGGCGCTGGGCGGGCTGGGGCTGGCGAGCCCGTCGGCGAAGGGGCTGCGGGAGCTGCGCCGCCGGGTCGGGGTCGCGCCGCTGAAAGCGCTGTTCGAGACGCTGGCCGGGCCGCTGGGCCAGCCGCCTACGCCGGGAGTGCGCTTCGGCCGGTACCGCACTGTCGCCTTCGACGGCTGCAAGTCGCTGAAGGTCCCCGATACTGCCCGGAACCGGGCCTGGCTGGGCAAGATGAAGGCGTCCCTGGGCCAGACCGGGTACCCGGTCATCCAGCTGATGACCCTGGTGGAGACCGGCACCCGGGCGCTGCTCGGCGCGGGGTTCGGCACCACCGGCACCGGCGAGCTGGACTGGGCGCGCAAGCTGCTGCACCTGCTGGATGCCACGATGCTGGTGCTGATGGACCGCGGCTTTGACGCCGCGGAGTTCCTGGCCGAGGTCGCCGCCACCAAAGCGCAGTTCCTGGTCCGGCTGACCGCGGCCCGCCGCCCGCCGGTCCTTGCCCGGCTGCCCGACGGGTCATTCATCTCGCTGATCGGCGGGGTCAAGGTCCGCATCATCGCCGCTGAGGTGACGGTCACCTGCCATGACGGCACCAGATACGGCGGCACCTACCGGCTGGCCACCACCTTGCTTGATCACCGCCGTTACCCGGCCCAGGCGCTGATGACGCTGTATCACGAACGGTGGGTGCGACACGAAGTCGCTTGGAGCGAGTGGAACTCGCAGAAGGAGGACCGGCTCATGTCGGTGACGTAGTTCCCGGTCCAGTGTGCAAGGACCGTCCCTGCCCTGGCGTGCGCTGCGGGTAACCGCGGGGTGCGAAGCCCAGGGAAAGGCCCAAGGGCCCCTGTTCCGTCCGGGGGCCACAGGCTGGGGAAGGCCGGACGGGTGAACGCGAGTGAATCGCCGATGACGCCTCGTTACGTGGACTCCCGCAGGCGGAATGCCCGGGCGGGAGAAAAGGGACCGCCGCTGGAAGGCGGCAGGTGCTGGCCGGTGTCCAACGACCGGCCGGGAGCGCACCACCGTCCCCGGGGTTCAGGCGGCACCCATCCCGGCCGCATCTCGACCATGCGGAACGTGACAACCCCGATGGGGTCCGGCAGGCCGTGCCTGCCGGTAGGCCGGACGTGAGGAAGGCACAACTCCCCAGCGGGCGCAGGATGACCCGGGAAGCGAATGCCGGCGGCCGAAAGGCGGCGGGAAACCGGGAACCGGATGCTGGCCCCTCCGTCAGCGGTTCCCGCATAACCGGCCGGATAGGGGCTCTGCCCCGGCCTGAAAGGGCGCTGACGCGGGTCTGGTGGGCCTGCGGAGGAAAGCAAGCTGCGACGCCGGAACCGAAGGGCAAGTTGGACACCATGAGCGGCATGACTGGCGCGATAGTGCCAGCGCCGGTCCCGGTGAACGGACCGGAGGACGGCTTCCCGGAATGGGACCAGGTGGACTGGGGCCAGGCCGAGGAGAACGTACGGCGGCTGCGGCAGCGGATCTTTGCGGCATCGCGGGCCGGGGACCTGAAGAAGGTCCGCAGCCTGCAGAAACTGATGCTCCGGTCCCGCAGCAACGCGCTGGTGAGCGTGCGGCGGGTCACGGAGGTCAACGCTGGCCGCAAGACGGCCGGGGTCGACGGGCGCATCGTGCTTGCGGGCTGGGAGAAGGCCGACATGGCCGCCTGGCTCCAGCGCGGCGCGGCCGCGTGGAGGCCCTTGCCGGTCAAGCGGGTGTATGTGCCAAAGAGCAATGGGAAGCGCCGCGGCCTCGGTATCCCCGTGATCGCCGACCGGGCGCTTCAGGCCCTGGCGGTGAGCGCGCTGGAACCTGAGTGGGAGGCCCGCTTCGAGCCGAAGTCCTACGGGTTCCGGCCCGGCCGGGGATGCCACGACGCGATCGTGGCCATCCACGGCATCGCGAGCGGCAAGTCCGCGAAGCGGCTGTGGGCGCTGGACGCCGACCTCCAATCGGCGTTCGACCGGCTCAGCCACGATCACATCCTCACGTCGCTGGGCGCCTTCCCCGCACGGGGCCTGGTGCGCCAGTGGCTGAAGGCGGGCGTGATCGAGGACGGGGCCTTCGCCCCGACCGGCGAGGGCGCCCCACAGGGCGGTGTGGCCAGCCCGTTGCTCATGAACGTGGCATTGCACGGCATGGAGCAGGCGGCCGGGGTTCGCTATTACCGCAACGGCGACGCCGTGCCCGGATGCCCGCTCCTGGTCCGCTATGCCGACGACCTGATCGCCCTGTGCCATTCCAGGCAGCAGGCCGAGCAGGTCCAGGCACGGCTCGCCGGATGGCTGGAGCCCCGTGGCCTGGCCTTCAACCAGGACAAGACGAGGATCACCCACCTGGACCAGGGGGTGGACTTCCTGGGGTTCGAGATCCGCCGGTTCGGCGGCAAGCTGCTGACCAAGCCGAGCAGGGGCGCGATGCGGAAGATCCGGAACAGGCTGTCCGCTGAGGCCATAGCCCTGCGAGGGGCGAACGCCGACGCGGTCATCGCCCGGCTCAACCCGGTCATCACCGGGTGGGCCGCCTACTACCGGATCGGGGTGTCCAGCCGCGCCTACGGCAAGCTGGATGCCCACATGTGGCGGCTGGCCTGGAAATGGGCCAGGCACGCTCACCCGAACAAGTCACGGCACTGGGTCACCGCCCGGTACTTCGGCATGTTCAACCCGTCCAGGAACGACAAGTGGCTGTTCGGCAGCCGGGACACCGGCCGCTACCTCCGCAGGTTCTCCTGGACGAAAATCGTCCGGCATGTCATGGTCGCCGGAAGGGCATCACCCGATGATCCCGACCTGGCCGGCTACTGGGCCAAGCGCCGCGAGCGCATCCGGCTCCCGGTCAGCCCCGCGACCTGGCACCTGCTGCGCCGCCAGCGCGGCCGGTGCCCCCTCTGCCGAGGGCTGCTGCTCTACGCCAGCCACGAACCGCACGACGAGCGCGAGTGGGAGCAGTGGCACACCATCATCCGGAAAGCGATCCGCAAGGAAGCGATCACCGCCGTGACGGACCTCGGCACCCCGGGCGAGCAAGTCGCATACCGCCTCATCCACGCACACTGCCGCCGACGATTCGGCGGCAGCACGCCCAGCACCCTGCCATAGGGCCTGCCTGAGCCGAGCTGCCCGGAAACGGGCACGGCCGGTTCTTAGGGGGCGGCGGCGCGGCAACGCGCCGCCGCTACCCGACGAACACGAGATCACCTACCTCGCGCTGCGGCACACCCTGCTCCAGGGCCGGGTGCTGCGCTCAGGTGACCCAGCCGGGCTGGAACAAGAGATGTGGGCGCTGCTGACGCTCTACCAGGCACTGCGGACCGCCATCACCGACGCGGTCCAGACCGTACCTGGCACCGACCCCGACCGGGCCAGCTACCAGATCGCCGTCGAGACCGCGCAGACCCTGGTCACCAGCGCCCGCAACGTAACCGGCGAAACCAGCGACCTGGCCGGCGACATCGGCCGCGCGGTCCTGGCGAACCTGCACGGCCCACGCCGTCCCCGCGTGTGCGCCCGCCGGGTCAAATCCCCGCTCAGCCGCTGGAACAAGCACCCCGAAGGCAAACCCCGCACCTGCCACCAGATCACCAAGATCACCACAAAGGTCCGCGCCGGGCACCCGCAGACAGCGACACACCAACCGAAATGCGTGACAACTACCAGCGGCCCCTAACTCCCCGGCATTGGGGCTAGGCGGAGGGCGGTGGTTACCAGGGTTTCGGCGCGGGTGGCGGCTTGGGGTTCTTCGCGGACGGTCTGGGTGAGGAGGTCGTCGGGGTTGACGCCGATGCGGATGGCCTCGGCGTCGCCGCCGTTGTCCAGCCAGCGCTTGAGCTGAGGGCCGTCGACTTCGGGGTGGAACTGGACGGCGAGGTGCCGGCCGATCGTGAACGCCTGGACGCATACGTCGTTGGTGGCCAGGACCCGGGCGGCCGGCGGGATCAGGCAACGGTCGCCGTGGAATTCCAGCCACGGGCCGGGCGCGATCAGATCCGGATCGACCGAGTCGACCGTGACCCAGCCGATCTCCTTGCGCGGTGCTCGCTCGACCGCGCCGCCGAAGGCGGCGCTCAGCGCCTGAGCGCCGAAGCAGATGCCGAGGATCGGCACGCCGGCCTGGTCGGCTTCCCGCAACCAGGCCAGTTCATCGGCGATCCACTCCAGGTCGTCGTTGACCGAGAAGACGGCGCCGAGGACCAGGATGTGATCGAACCCGGACGGGCCGGGCAACGGACCGTCGTCGGGGAACAGGCGGACGTCGAGTTCGGCGCCCTTCGCCTCGAATGCCGCGCCGATGAACCCGGCCGAATCCACGTCGTGATGACGCACCACGACCACCCGCATATAGCCCATCTATCGAGGTTACCGGGAAAAAGCTGCTAGATTTCGATGAAAACGCATGTGCATATGCATGTGCACGCTAGGGTGAGTGTTATGAGCGGCAAACCAGCGAAGCGGTTGCTGGAGCACGGTTGGCTGTATGTGCCCGCTGTCTCCAGTCCCATCGGCGGCGGGTTAATCAAGCTCGGACGGGGCAGCACATGGGCGGCCGTCGCGGTGGGCGTGGCGCCCTACACGGTCTGCGTGCTGCTCTACCTGGTCTTCGTCGTCGGCTATCTGGCCGCGATCCTGCGCTACCTGTGCGCCGGGCCGGACGGACAGGAGGCGATGGAGCGGCTGATCACGGTGTCGGCGAACGCGGTCGTCTCGATCCTCACCCTGCGCATGTTCACTGGGCGCCTGTCCGCTGGCGGGATGCCTCGTACAGCGCCACCGTCCCGGCACTTGCCGCATTGAGCGAGCTGGCCGAGCCCGCGATGGGAATACGGAGGACGACGTCGCAGGCTTCGCGCCATGCCGAGCTGAGCCCGGTGGTCTCGTTACCGATCACGATCAGGACAGGCTGAGTGAGGTCATAGCCGGCGATGTCCACCGCGCCGTTCTCGTGGGTGCCGGCGACCACCACCGGGAGGCCGTCCTCCCGCAGCGATCGCACCCAGGCCATGACGCCCTGCGGGGACGCCTCCCGCACCACCGGGATAGAGAACAAGGAGCCGGTGCTGGCCCGGACGGACTTCGGGTCATAGGGGTCGGCGGCGTGCCCGGTCACGATCACGCCCGCGGCGCCGAAGGCGTCGGCCGAGCGGACCAGCGTGCCGATATTGCCGGGGGTTGAGGGCCGGTCGAAGGCCATGCCGAGGAATCCGGGCTGTACGGGGATACGGGTGTAGTGGTCGGGAGGTATCTCGGCCACCGCGACCAGTTCCGGTGGTTCGTCGAGCTTCTCCCCCAGTTCCCGCAGCAGGTCCGGAGCGATGGCCACGCGCTGCACACTGGACGACCCCAGGATGCCTTCCGCCCATCGTGACAACGACTTGCGGTCGTCGTAGATGAGCGCACGCAACGGCCAGCCATGCCGGACGGCCACACTGATCGGCCGGACTCCCTGCACCAGGAACTCGCCGGCCCGCTGGCGCTTCTGCCGGCTGGTCAGCAGCGCCTGCCACTGCTGGAAGCGCGCGTTGCGTGACGATACCCGGATGCTCGCCGGCAAAGGCTCCTACCCTCGATGGTGACGGATCAGGACAGGACCCTACCTGACACAATTACCAGTTGTGCCGGGTAGCTGGCGTAATCCGTTCGGGGATCTGCCGCGTGAGGCCATGATCCTGTCCGCTGTCTCGTTCACGGTGGCGCTCGGCTACGGCATCGTCGCCCCGGCCATTCCCTCGTTCGCGCGGCAGTTCGGCGTCAGCGTGGCCGCCGCGGCCAGCGTGATCAGCGCCTTCGCGCTGATGCGGGTGGTGGGCGCGCTGCCCGCGGGACGGCTCGTCGAACGATTCGGTGAACCTCCGGTCATGGCCACCGGCATCGCGGTGGTGGCGGTGAGCAGCGTGCTGGCCGGCTTCTCGCGGTCGTTCACGCAGCTACTCGTGCTGCGCGGGGTCGGCGGGCTGGGATCGGCCATGTTTTCGGTCAGCGGCCAATCGCTCCTGCTGGCCAGCGTGCCGAGCGGTCTGCGCGGCCGGGCCAGCGGCCTGTACAGCGGCGGTTTCCTGCTGGGCGGCATCAGCGGCCCGGCGGTAGGCGGGCTGGTCGCCGCGTGGTCCCTGCGAGCACCATTCTTCCTGTACGGCGGCCTGCTCGTGGTACCAGCGCTGATCGCCGGGATCGCATTGCGGAAAGCACCGCGCGGGACGGCGTTGAATCGGCCTGGGCCTACGGCCGACGGGTTCCGCGCGCTGATCCGGGCCCTGAACAACCGCGCCTATCGCGCCGCGGCCGCGGCGAATCTCGCCGACGGTTTCGCTCTGCTCGGCGTGCGCGCCGCCATCATTCCGCTGTTCGTGCGGGACGCCTTGCACCGATCGCCGTTCTGGACCGGCATCGGGTTCCTGCTGTTCGCCGCGCTCAACGGCGCCGCCCTGCTGCCCGCCGGCCGCATGGCCGACATGCTCGGCCGACGGCCGGTCATCATCGCGGGGTGCGCGATCGCGGCATGCGGGATGGCGATGCTGGCCGTTCTCCCCGGCCTGTGGGCCTTCCTGGGCGCATTGGCCGTGACCGGCCTCGGGTCCGGCCTGCTCGACGTCGCCCCGTCCGCCATTGTCGGCGACCTGCTGGAGGGCCGGGGCGGGATACTGGTCGCGTTCTACCAGATGGCCGGGGACCTGGGTGCGGTCACCGGGCCGGTCGCGGTGGGGTTTCTCGTCGACACGGAGTCATTCGCCGCGGCCTTCGCCATGTCGGGGGCGGTACTCGGGCTGGCCGCGGCGCTGGCGTTCCTCGCTCCCGAGACCCGGGTGCCCGATTGAGGGTGCTCAGAGGTGGACGGCAAGATGGAGGCATGGTACGTGCCGCGCCCCGCCATGACCGCGACGCCGGCGGTCCCGCCGACCTGCTCGCGGCCAAAGCCGCGCTCCGGGAAGAGATATGGTCGGCGATGCGCGACGCCAAGGTGGCCCGCTTCCCGGGTGCGGCCGGGCGCATCCCGAACTTCACCGGGGCCGAGGCGGCCGCCGGGCGGCTGCGGGGATTGCCGGTGTGGCAGGCCGCGCGAACGCTGAAGGCCAACCCCGACTCGGCCCAGTTGCCGGTTCGCCAGCGGGCGCTCGAGGACGGCAAGACGGTGTACATGGCGGTCCCCCGGCTGGCCGAGGAAGAGCCGTTCTTCGCCCTCGATCCAGATCACCTGAGCGAGCCGCCGCGCAAGGCGGCCTCGATCAAGGGCGCGAGCCGGTCGGCGCGGCGAGTCACGCTGGCCGAGTTGTCGCCGGTCGACCTGGTGGTCATGGGCAGCGTCGCGGCCGGCGAGGACGGGGCGCGGCTGGGTAAGGGCGGCGGGTTCGCCGACCTGGAGTTCGCACTGGCGTCGTCGGCGGGCCTGATCGGGGCGGAAACGGTATGCGTCACGACCGTGCACGAACTTCAGATCCGGCCGGCCGGAGCCATTCCGGTTACCGATCACGATGTGCTGGTGGATTTCGTCGTCACGCCGGAGCGGGTCATCGACTGCAGAGGTGCTAGCGGGCGACGGGTTTCCGCCGGCATCCGGTGGGAGGACCTGACCGAGGAAAAGATCGCCGCCATACCCTTGCTTTCCGCTCTGCGGCGCGACGGTATCGGGTAGTTTGCCAACCGAAGTCGCGGCTTCCCGCCGCAGCCGGCTTCCCGCCGTTTGCCGGATCGCCCTGAATATCCGGTAAGTCTTAAACCGGATTTGGATTAAGGCGGAATATCTATCCTGCACGGAAATTTAATGTACAAATAGAGACTGTCGCGTGACTGCTCTGCGGCTCTCGGGGGGCATCGTATCTGGATTGGTATGACGACAGTGCTTTGTGATGATGGCGGGCTGCGAGGTGTCCAGGGATAGTCGCGGCCGCGGCTGGCACGGCGGGTGCGCTCCGGAAACGGGCCTCTCCGGGCAGTTACTGTATCGCGGTTGATTCGGGCCTTGTGGTTACTTTGGTGTACCCCGGTGCACAAAACTAACCACGAAGCCCGAATCAACCACGCGAGGACGCCGCCACCGCCCGGGAATACCGGACAAACCGGCTCTCCGGCAGCATGACCGCCCCGCGTCATCACGTGCGGCTGCAGCACTTGACACTCTACGGCTACGAGTCACGCGACAGCCTACAAATACGGCGGGTAAATTTCCGCGTAGCACATAATTTCCCGCGCTATATGGAGGTGAAGGGCAAAGGTCCTGGCTGGACTGGATCGAGCCGATGGCGTCAGAGTCACGCACTGGCACGCGAGGTCCCTCCCAGCGAAGTGAGCTGGGTGTTTTCGCGTTGTTACGCAGCGACACGGCGACATGGGGTAGTTTTGCCGGAGTGCAGGGGGGATCTCGGGAGATTCGGCGCTCATGATGAGATCCAGGACGTTGGCGGCGGCGGTCTCGGCCGTGCTGACCTGCGCGGCCGCAACAACGGCCATCTCGGCGACGACCATCTCAGCGACCGCGGCACCACGGGCCGCGCTTCAGTGGGGCGACTGCCCGGCGTCGGTGGCGACGGCGCCGTTCCAGTGCGCTACCGCCCGGATTCCGCTGGACTACGAGGCGCCCGGCGGTCAGCAGATCGAGCTGTCGCTGATCCGGCTGCCCGCGGCGGTGCCGAGCGAGCGGATCGGATCGCTGTTCGTCAACTTCGGCGGCCCGGGCGGAGCCGGCGTGAGCATCCTGCCGACCCGTGCGACCACGGTGTTCAGCGCCGCCATCCGGGACCACTTCGACCTGGTCTCGTGGGACGCGCGGGGAACCGGCCTGTCGACCGCCGTGCGCTGCTTCGCGACGCAGCAGGACGACAGCAGCTACTTCGCCTCGGTGCCGTACTTCCCGTATCCGGCGTCGAACGACGCGAGCTTCTGGTCGCTGAACGCGCAGCTCGGGCAGAACTGCGAGCAGCGAGCCGGGACCCTGCTGCCCCACATGTCCAGCCAGGACACCGCCCGCGACCTCGACCTGCTCCGCCAGGACGTGGGCGACGCGAAGCTCAACTACCTGGGCTTCTCGTACGGCACGGTGATCGGCGCCATTTACGCCAACCTGTTCCCGGGCCGGGTGCGGGCCATGGTGCTCGACGGCTCGCTGGACTTCGCCGGGAACGCCACCGGCGACTTCCCGGGCGACGCGCGGAAGTACCCCGTCGACGTCCGCAACGGCGTCGACGTGGCCGGGCAGGACGTGCTCGGCCGGTTCCTCACGCTATGCGCGAAGGCAGGCAGCGCCAACTGCGCATTCGCCGCGGGCGGGGACCTGCCGGCCAAGTGGCAGACGCTGCTGACCCGGTCCCAGGCGAGCCCGGTCCACTACGCGGGCGGGACCTACTTCTATTCGACCATCGCCGCGATCACGTACTACAACCTGTACAAACCGATCGCGGACTGGCCCGCCCTCGGCACGCTGCTGCAGGGGCTGTACGCGGCGAGTTCCGGGACGGCGCCGGCGGTGACCCCCGCCATACGGCATCAGATCGCGCAGGCCGTGGCCGACGCCCAGGAGCAGTACCCGGTGAACAACACCAACGAGGGGTACTACATCTCCCAGTGCGCCGACATCGAGGCGCCCACCCAGGAGGCGGTCTACGACAACCTGGCGCAGACCGAGGACGCCAAGGTGCCGGGCTTCGGACGGCTCGCGACCTACGACATGACGCCGTGCGGCACCTGGCCCGCGCTGCACACCGACGCCTACGACGGCCCGTGGAACCGGTCCTGGTCCACGATCCTGGTGGTCAACTCGCTGCACGACCCGGCCACGCCGTACCCCGGAGCGGTCATCGGCGCCCACGAGCTGGGCAACGCCCGGCTGCTCACCGTCAACGGCGACGGCCACACCAGCGAGTACTCCGAGCCGAGCGCCTGCCGGGACGCAGCCAAGGACGCGTACCTGGTCTCCCTGCGACTGCCGCGCCAAGGCGCGGTCTGCCAGGTCGACCAGCTTCCCTGGGGCCTGCCGCCGGGGAGCTAGCCAATGGGTGGTTACCGGGCTCCGTCGACCGGCAGGACAGTGCGAGCGGTCCTGTTCGACACGTTCGGCACCGTGGTCGACTGGCGGTCAGGCATCGCGGCAGCGGTCCGCGATTTCGTCGGCAGGCACGCGCTCACCATGGAAGCGGAGGAATTCGCGGACGCCTGGAGGTCGCGTTATCAGCCGTCCATGGAGCGCGTACGCTCCGGCCACCGGCCCTTCGTCACCCTGGACGTGCTGCACCGGGAGAACCTGGACGTCGTGCTGGCGTCGCACCACATCGATCCCAGCGCTTTCCCGCCCGGCGAACTCGACTCGCTGGCCAAGGCCTGGCACTTCCTCCCGCCGTGGCCGGACAGCGTGGCGGGCATCGGCGACATCAGGCGGAAGTTCATCGTCGGGCCGCTGTCCAACGGGAACACCGCTCTCCTGGTGGACATGGCGAAGGCAGCCGGGCTGGGCTGGGACCTGGTCCTAGGCTCGGACATAACCCGGGCCTACAAGCCGGACCCGGACGCCTACCGGAAACCGGCCGCCATACTCGGGCTCGAACCAGGCGAGGTCATGCTGGTCGCGGCGCACAACAACGACCTGGACGCGGCGCGGCGGGCGGGGCTCGCCACCGCCTTCGTCGCGCGGCCGACGGAGCACGGCCCCGGCCAGACGGCGGATCTCACCCCGTCAGCGGACTGGGACCTGGTCGCGGCGTCTGATTTGCCTGGGCCTCCGGCCGCGGCCTCGATCACCGGCCTCGCCGGCCAGCTGACCTAGAGCAGCTGGCGGGCGGCGGCGACGATGTGGTCGGTGTCGATGCCCGCCCAGGCGAGGAGTTCCTCGCCGGTACCGGAACCGGGCATCTCCCGGACGGCCAGGTGCGCGAGGGACAGTTCCCGGCGACCGCCGGCGAGCAGGGCGCCGGCGACCGCCGAGCCGAGCCCGCCTTCGGGGTGATGGTCCTCGGCGACCACGACACGCCCGGCGGTGGCGTCGGCCGCCGCGGCCAAGGTGGCGGCGTCGATCGGCTTGACCGAATAGCAGTCGATGACGCGGGCGCTGATGCCGTCTTCGCCGAGGACCTCGGCGGCGCGCAGGCAGGCGTGCAGGGTGATGCCGGCGCCGATCAGCGTCACGTCGTCGGTTCCGCTGGAGCGGAGCACCTTGCTGCCGCCGACCGGGAACGCCTCGCCGGACGGGTACAGCACCGGGTAACTGCCCCGGGTGGTGCGCAGGTAGCTGATGCCCGGGGTGTCCGCCATCGCCTCGACCAGCGCGACGGCACTGGTCGCGTCGGATGGATAAAGCACCATCGACCCGTGCACAGCGCGCATCATCGCCAGGTCTTCCAGCGCCATCTGTGACGGGCCGTCGGCGCCGATCTCCACCCCGGCGTGGGAGCCGGACAGCCGCAGGGCGACGCCGGAGATGGCACCCATCCGGATGAAGTCGTAGGCTCGGGTGAAGAACGCGGCGAAGGTCGAGGCGAACGGCTTGTAGCCGCGCACGGCCAGGCCGGTGGCCGAGGCCACCATCTGCTGTTCGGCGATGTACATCTCGAAATACCGGTCCGGGTGGGCACTGGCGAACTCCATCGCGTAGGTGGAGTTCTTGACCTCTCCGTCCAGCGCCACGACCTTCGGATCCCGGGCGCCCAGAGCGGCCAGCGCGTCGCCGTACGCCTTGCGCGTGGACACCTTCTCACCGATCTCGTACCGGGGCTGTGTCTGATTGGCCTGGGCCTCCGGCCGCGGCGCCGCGTCGGCTCGGGCGGGCGCCTGCTGCGGGGGCTCGGTCTGGACCTCCGGCCCTGGACCGCGCATCACCAGGTTGCGGACGCCACCAAGCTCGGCGATCGCCCGCTCCGCCATGTCCTCCGGGAACGGCTTGCCGTGCCACCCTTCTTTGTTTTCAACCTCGGAGAAGCCACGGCCCTTGATGGTCCTGGCCACGATGACTGTGGGCCGGTCGCCGGAGCCCGCCGCCTCCGCCGCGGCGGTCAGCGCGCCGTCGATCGCGGCCAGGTCGTGGCCGTCGATCTCCAGCACCCGGGCGCCGAACGCCTCGGCCCGGCGCGTGTAGGCGTCGAGGTCCCAGCCGAGCTCCGTCGGGCCGCTCTGGCCCAGCCGGTTGACGTCGAAGATGGCGATCAGGTTGGAGAGCTGGTAGTGGGAGGCCTTGTCCAGCGCCTCCCAGATCGAGCCCTCGGCCAGCTCACTGTCCCCGCACAGCACCCATACCCGGTAGGGCAGCCGATCCAGGTACTTCCCGGCCAGCGCCACCCCCACGCCGTCCGGCAGCCCCTGCCCCAGCGACCCGGTGGCCACATCCACCCACGGCAGCACCGGCGTGGGATGCCCCTCGAGCCGCTGCCCGAACCGCCGGTACCCGTTCAGCAGCTCGTCCTCCGACACCACCCCGACCGCCTTGAACACCGAGTACAGCAGCGGGGACGCGTGGCCCTTGGAGAAGATCAGGTGATCGTTGGCCGGTGCGCGCGGGTCGTCCCAGTCGTATCTCAGATGCCGGGTAATCAGCATGGCCAGCAGATCCGCGGCCGACATGCTCGAGGTCGGATGCCCCGACCCGGCGCTGGTAGAGGAGCGGACGGAATCCACCCGCAGCTGCGCGGCCAGCTCCGCTATGGTGTCGAGCCCGGTCTGCTCGGTAGGCGTGGTGGCGGTCATCGTGTCTCCTGCCGTACGCGACTCTTTCAACGAACGTACTCGACACGTCTGCCCCGCAAGCGGCCGGGCACACTAGCAGCGGTGACTTAACCCCGCTGCGAGGTGCCCGGCCGTAATGCCCCCGCGTTCACCACCAAGCCTGCCCCGGGCCGATTGAGTCGGTGTTGAGTCCGGGTTACCAGCGGGGGCAACCACCGCCGTTCATTTTAAAAAGACTTTTAAACGAACGGACGGTGGTTTCACGCGCTCCCAGCCGACGATCTCGCCTGCCGGGTGCCGGGCGAAGTCAGGCAGCGCGGTCAGCGCCTGCTCCTCCCCGCCCGGGGTGTAGGTGACGATCAGCCGGAGCGTCCGCCATCCCGTGTTCATGGTGGAGTGCAGCGTCGCCATGGGGATGTAGACCACGTCGCCTTCGGCGATCGGGAACTCGTCGTCTCCGACTGTCTGCGTGCCCGTACCGGAGATGACGTAGATCAGCTCGTCAGCGTGCTCATGCAGGTGCCGGACGTGGCCCTGGCCGGGATTGATGATGACTTCGCCCTGGGAGTTGGCCGCGCCCGGGATCGTCACCGGGGACACGAACCATTTCATCTTCCCCCACTCGAAGCTGAACGTCTCGGTCTGAGAAGGCTTGATGAGTGCCACGGTCATGTCTTGATCCTTAGTTCGGTGAACGCCCGTACCTGGGCGGTGAGCGCTCGCTCGACGGGCAGCCGTTCCATCGACGAGGCGCCGAAGAAGCCGCAGACCCCGGTGGTGTTGTTCAGGACATAGCCCGCGTCTTCGGGCTCGGCGATCGGGCCGCCGTGGCACAGCACCAGGATGCCGGGGTTGACGGCCACCGCCGCGTCCCGCATGGCCTGCACCCGCCGCACGGCCTCGTCCAGGGTGAGCGCGGTCTGCGCGCCGATCGTGCCCGAGGTGGTCAGGCCCATGTGCGGGACCAGCACGTCGGCGCCGGCCCGGGCCATCTGCTCGGCCTGCTCCGGGTCGAACACGTACGGGCAGGTGAGATGGCCTCGTTCGGCGGCGAGCCGGATCATCTCCACCTCGGCCTGGTAGCTCATACCGGTTTCTTCCAGGTTCTGCCGGAATACGCCGTCGATGAGCCCGACCGTGGGGAAATTCTGCACCCCGGCGAAGCCGATCGCGGCCAGCTCGTCAAGGAACCGGGGCATCAGCCGGAACGGGTCGGTGCCGCACACGCCGGCCAGCACCGGCACGTCGCGCACAACCGGGAGGACCTCACCGGCCATCTCCACCACGATGGCGTTCGCGTCCCCGTAGGGCATGAGCCCCGCGAGCGAGCCGCGCCCGGCCATCCGGTACCGGCCGGAATTGTAGATGATGATCAGGTCCGCGCCGCCGGCCTCGGCGCATTTGGCGGACAACCCGG
Organism: Streptosporangiaceae bacterium; assembly: GCA_019245115.1. Lineage (GTDB taxonomy): Bacteria > Actinomycetota > Actinomycetes > Streptosporangiales > Streptosporangiaceae > JAFARZ01. Next base: position 34,574 of record JAFARZ010000383.1, read on the forward strand.
TCCCGGCGCCCGCGCCGACAATTGGTTTTCGTTCTCTCGCCTTGGCTCGCAGCCGGGCCATCAGCTCTTCGCGTCCCATTAGTCAGCCCCTGGGTGATCATTCGTGCTCGTGATCATTTCGTGTAGGCGGTCCGCCATCGCGGTGGCGAACGCCGGATCGTTGATGTGCGCGTCCATCCGTCGCAGTGCCTGCCCGGCGACGGCCAGCTCACGCTCCAGCGCCTCGCGGCAGGCCTCATCGGCGTTTTGGTCGCGGAATGGCTGGCCGTCCGCGTCCAGTGCGCTGACTCCGCGGTCCGGCCAGAACACCTGCGTTGGCCCTTTGGCGTTTGCCGCCTTACGGCCGATGCGGGCACCCAGCTCGGCCATCTCCTCGGTTGTCGTGCGCATCAGCGTGACGGTCGGGTTGTGCTCGAAGAACAGTCTTTGCTGGAACTTTTCCGGCACGGTGGCGGGCGGGCCGAAGTTGACCATGTCCAGCGCGCCGGGAGCGATCACCTGCGGCAGCCCGGCGGCGCCGGCCGCGGTGAGCCGGCCGGGGCCGGCGGACAGCACGCCGCCGACCAGGTCGTCGGCCAGTTCGGTGGTGGTCAGGTCCAGTACGCCGCTGACCAGCCGCGCCTGGGCCAGCGCCTCCAGCGCCCGGCCGCCAGCCCCGGTGGCGTGGAAGATCAGGACCTCGTAGCCCAGCTCGGTGAGGTGGGCGCGGGCGGCCTCCACCGCCGGTGTGGTGACGCCGAACATGCTGGCCGCGATCAGCGGCTTCTGGTCTATGTCGTGGTCTGTGTCGGGCGCGGCCTGTTCCCGCGCCTGCTGCTCTTGCGCTCGGACCATGCCGGCCATGGCCGCCGCCGCGTTGCCCAGCACGAGCCTGGAGATGCGGTTGATGCCGGCCACGTCCACCACCGAGTACATGATGCAGACGTCCTTGGCCCCCACGTACGGCGATACGTCGCCGGAGGCCATGGTGGACACCAGGAGTTTGGGCAGTCCCACCGGCAGGGCCGCCATGACCTGCGCCGCGATCGACGAACCCCCCGAACCGCCGGCTCCGAGCACACCTTTCGCCTGGCCGCGCGCCACCAGGTCCGCGACCAGGATGGCCGCGCCCCGGCCCATCTCGGTCACGGCCCGGCCGCGGTCGTTGGCCGCGGTTAGCTCGGCCCGGGTGGTCCCGGCCGCGGCGGCGACTTGGTCACCGGCGATATCAGGGGTGAGTCCGTCCGGCTCGCCGGTGCCGGCGTCGACCACGATCACCTGGGCGCCGGCCGCGCGCAGCCGGGCGGCCAGGAACGCGAATTCCGGGCCCTTGGTGTCCAGGGTCCCGACCAGTGCGACAGCCACCATGGTGTCAGTCCACCTCCGGGATCGGGGGATCGTTTTGTGACACGTCCACGCCGCACTCTTCCAGCGTGTCGCGCAGCACCGCCATCGCGTTGATCGCACGCGGGAACCCGACGAACTGCACGCAGTGGATGACCAGCTCGGCCAGGCGGGCCGGCCGCACGCCCAGCCGCAGGGCGGCGCGCGTGTGCCCGGCCAGTTGCGGGTCAGCGCCGCCCAGCCCGATCAGCGTGGCCAGCGTGAGCAGTTCCCTGGTGGCCAGGTCGATCCCGGGACGCGCGTTGACGTCACCGAAGTTGAACTCCAGGCCGAACCGGGCCAGATCTTCGCCGAGCCCGGCTCGTCGTTCCAGGAACCGGTCCGCCGCCCCGTCGCCGTACACCTGGTCGAACGCTTCCTTGCCGCGGTCAAGTCTCCCCATCCGGAGGTGCTCCCTTCAGACCTCAGATCGAGTGCCCGCCGTCCTGGGCCAGCGTGATTCCTGTTATGTACTGTGCCGCGTCCTGGCACAAGAAAACCACCGTCGCGGCCAGGTCCTCGGGCCGGCCCAGGGTCCGGGTCGGGATCTGGGCCAGCAGCGCCTCCCGCCGCTCCGGTGTGTCCCGGTCCCGGCCCGGGGTCTGCTGGGCGCCCGGTGCGATCGCGTTGACGGTGATGCCTGTCTCGGCCAGCTCGATGGCCAGCGCCTTGGTCAGCCCAATCAACCCGGACTTGGCCGACGCGTACGCGGTCGCATGCCGGACCAGCCGCCCGCCGCGCACCGCGGCGATGGAGGACAACGTGACGATCCGGCCCCATTGTTGTTCTAGCATGTGCGGGACGACCAGCCTGGTGGCGGTGAACACGCTGGTCAGGTTGCGCGCCAGCTGCGAGTTCCACTCCTCGAGCGTCAGCTCGGCGAACGGACGTACCAGCCCGCCGCCCGCCGTGTTGACCAGGATGTCGATGCCGCCCCAGTCATCGGCGACGGCGTCGATTTCGGCCGCTACCGCGGCGAAGTCCAGCAGGTCGACCACGCCGTGGCGGGCCGTCGCGCCGGTCCCGGTCAGCCGGTCCGTGGTGGCCGCCGCCGCCGCGGGTGACACGTCCAGCCCCGCGACCCGGGCGCCGCTGGCCGCCAGCGCCAGGCAGATCCGCGACCCGAGCGCTCCGCCCGATCCGGTCACCACCGCCCGTCGGTCAGCCAGGCTCATGCGATCGCCCCTTCCGGTCCGCCAGCAGCCTCTGATTAAATCGTTTCATTACTTTTACTGTCAAGGAGCAGGTGATGGAACCGCTTGTGGGCATCCAGGTCGGAGCGATCTCGTTCGCCGACGAAGGCGGCGCCATCGGCACGCCGCGAACCCTGGACCTTCAAACTTCAAACTCAGTATGTGGACGGCGATCGCGCTGGACGATGCGGAATAAAAGGGCCCCGCGGAAGATTGGGCGCCGGTTTCCGGCTCTGTCGCATATTTCTGGATGACGACGGGCGGGTCACGGTTGTGTGTCTGTGGTGGCTGGTGAGGCGGTAGCGGCTGTTTTTCGCGGGGTTCGCGGTGTGTCGCCTTGGTGGCGGGCGGGGCTCCTGGTAAGCCGGCGGTGT
>JAFARZ010000429.1 GCA_019245115.1 Streptosporangiaceae bacterium
CCGCGTCTGCCAGAATCCCGGCCGCCGCAGTCACGAACCACAGCAAACACTGTCGTCACCGACAAATCACGCACCTGCCCGGCGTGTCACAGCCGTCGGCCCGCGCGGGACTCCGCAGCCGCCGTCACAGGAATTGCGAAGACTTACTTTCTTCCAGGGGGCTCTTAACTTCCCACAAGATAGCTGGGCCATGTGCCCGGCATGTGGTGGTATGTGCAAGTTTCTTAGGTTGGCGTGGCGGCTTGGCGAAGGCGGCATAGCCGACATGTCGTCGACAGAGGTTATTTCGGACTTACATTTTGGAGGTATCGGAATGCTCATATTGGGGGATGACGGGCGTTATTTTGGAATGCTCACGTTTGAGGTAACAGATTATGATAGCTGGGGAGCTGGCCAGGGTCGCGTTGTGTGACCATTTTATGGGAAATGTTGGCGCGGCTGGACCCGCGGCCTGGGTTTCCGGCAGGACGGAAGACCGCGGGATCAGTGGCAATCGGCGACTGGCGCGGTGGCTGGCGGACTCACTCAGCCGCGGGTGATCGTGATGACGGTCCAGGCGCCCAGGTGGATGCGGTCGCCCTCGTGCAATTGGACGGCTTCGCCCGTCGGGACGTCTATGCCGTTGACCAGGATTCCGTTAGCCGAGCCGGGATTGACGACCGACCAGTTCCGGTCCGGCCCGGCGATCAGCACCGCATGCAGCCGTGATACGCCTGGGTCCTTGGGCGGTCCGGTCAGGTCGATCTCCGGCTCGATCTGGCGGCTTTTGCTCCGCCGGCCAATGCGAACCTGGTTCCCGGCAAGCCGGAACCGCCGTTCGGGCAATTGGTCCGGAAACTCGATCGACGCGGCGTCCTGCTCGCTCTCCGCTCGCACGCTGTCGTAGTAAATCCGGTCCGCGGCCACCACCGCGGTCCAGGTTCCGGGCGCGGCAGGCGCGGCGGACGTGCCCGGCGGGGGCGCCGCAACGGGCGAGGCTGAGGATGCCGGTGCGGACTTCGCGGCCGACGCGCCTTCAGGTTGCCTCGCCGGCGCGTCCGGCGGAATGGTCAGCGGAGCGGTCGCCGCCGCTCGCGAGGCCACGGGCATCGCGAGCACCTCGCCAGCATGACCCGCGGGACTTCCACGACCATCGGCGCCCTCAGCAGGGCTGGCGGGGCCGACGCGTTCCCGTATACCGGCACCGTCCGCTGCGCCCTGCGGCCGAGCACCCGCTCCCCGCACACCAGTGGCGGCCGACCTCGATGCCCCATCGCGGACCGCGTCGCCCCGCGGCGTTGAATTGGCCTGGGCCTCCGGCCGCGGCGCTGAATTGGCCTGGGCCTCCGGCCGCGGCGCCGTCACCGTCCGCTGCAAGTCCAGCCCGCCCGGGGAGGGCGACCCGGCCGTCTGGCTCAGCCGGCGACCGGGCTGGGTGGGATCGTACGGTTCCAAGTCGAGCGCCTCTCGCAGCGCGTCGGCGAAGTCACCGCAACTTTCATAGCGATCCTCCGGCGCCTTCGCGAGCCCCCTCGCGAGCACGTGGTCGACGGCGCCGGGCAGATCCCGCCGCACCGCGGTCACCTGGGGCGGCGGAGCGAACAGATGCGCGTAAAGCGCCGCCATCGGCTCCTCGCGGGCGAACGGCATAGAGCCGCTCAGCAGCGTGTAGGCCACGCAGGCGAGCGCGTACTGGTCCGCATGGCCGTCCACGAAATGACCGCTAATCTGCTCCGGCGACGCATAATCGGGCGTGCCGAGGAACTGCCCGGCCCTGGTCAGCCCGGCCGCCGACAGCACGCCTCTGGCCAGCCCGAAATCCGACAGGTACACGTGCTCAGGCCGGTGAGGCCCCACGTCCACCAGCATGTTCGCGGGCTTGACATCACGGTGCACCAGCCCGGCGGCATGCGCGGCGTCCAGCGCGGAGGCCACCGCTGAGATGAACGCCGCCGCACGGCGCGCGGGCAGGGCGCCCTCCCGGCCAACTACCACCCGCAGATCATCACCGGCCACGAAACGCATCGCGATGAACAGCACGCCATCGGCCTCGCCCGCCTCGTAGACCGGGATGATGTGCGGGTGGTCCACCGCCGCGATCGCCCGCGCCTCGCGCGCGAACCGCCGCCGGACAGCCTCGTCCCCGGTCAGTAGCTTCAGCGCCACCACCCGGCCGAGCCGTTCATCGCGCGCGCGGAATACCGCGGCCATGCCACCGACGCCGACGAGCCTCTCCAGGAGATAGCCGGCCACTCGTGAACCCGGACCGAGCCCGTTTAGCAAGCCACTCAGCTGCACAGGGGAACCTCCGGCCACCACCCCTCCTCCCGGCAGCCATCGAATCAATCCTAGTCTGACAGCGGCCCGTGCCTATCGCCACGATCCCAGTCAGGTAAGGCATTTTAGGGTTCGCCGCTGGCGTCCAGACGGGAGGCCAGGAGTTCGGCGAGGTGACGGGAGGAGGTGCTGGCCAGCTGGTCCAGCTGGGTGCGGCAGGAGAAGCCGTCGGCCAGGATGGTGGCGTCGGAACCGGCCGCGCGGACGGCCGGGAGCAGGGCGGTTTCGGCCACCGCGACCGATATGTCGTAGTGTCCGCGCTCCACCCCGAAGTTCCCAGCCAGGCCACAGCAGCCGCCGACGGCCTCAATCCGCGCACCCGCAGCCCGAAGCAATGCCGCGTCCTCGTCCCAGCCGAGCACCGCACGATGGTGGCAGTGCGGCTGGGCCACGCCGGTTACGCCGGTCAGGTCGGGCGGCGTCCAGCCTTCGGTGGAGCGCAGCAGTTCGGCCAGGGTCTTGACCGAGGCCATGAGCTTTGCGCTCCGCGGATCGCCGGGCAGCAATTCGCCGACGTCAGCGCGCAGCACCGCGGTGCATGACGGTTCGAGCCCGACGATCGGGATGCCGGCCTCCAGCGCTGGGCCCAGCTCGCGCAGGGTGCGGCGTAGCTGTCGCCGGGCCCCGTCGAGCTGGCCGGTGGAGACCCAGGTGAGCCCGCAGCACACCGGCCGCTTCGTGAGGCGGACCGAATACCCGGCCTGCTCGAGTACCCGAACGGCCGCCTGGCCGACACCGGGCGTGAAGCAGTTGGTGAACGTGTCGGCCCACAGCAGCACCGGTTTCCCGGCCCGGTCCGCCACCGCGCGCTTGGCGAACCAGCGACGGAAGCTCTCCGGCGCGAAGGCCGGCAGCGCGCGCCGCCGGTCCACCCCGCCGAGCCGCTTGGCGATCGCGGCCAGTGGCCGGGCGTTCAGCGCGACGTTGCTCAGCCACGGCAGACGCGAGGCCGGGACGGCCCAGCGCGGCAGCCAGCCCAGTGCGTAGTGCGAAGCCGGGCGAAGCCGACGACGGTAGCGCTGGTACAGCGCCTCGGCCTTGTACGTCGCCATGTCCACGCCGGCCGGGCAGTCGGTGGAACAGCCCTTGCAGGACAGGCAGAGGTCCAGCGCCTCGGTGATCTCTCCGGCACGCCAGCCGGTAACCAGCGACCCGTTGGCAAGCTCCTGGAGCACCCGGGCGCGTCCCCGGGTGGAGTCCTTCTCATCCCGGGTGGCCAGGTACGAAGGGCACATCACTCCCCCGCTCAAGGTGGAGTCCGCGCGGCACTTGCCCACCCCGGTACACCTATGCACCGCGACCGCGAAGTCACCGCCATCGTGGGCGTAGGCGAAGCCGAGCTGGTCACGCAGCGGCCGGGACGCCGGGACGCGCAGGTCGGCGTCGAGGGATGCGGGAGCGACGATCACCCCGGGATTAAGCATGTTGTCCGGGTCGAAGGCCCTCTTGATAGAAGCAAACAGGTCGAGCGCGGCGGGTGAGTACATGTAGCGGAGCAACTCGCCGCGGGCCCGGCCGTCGCCATGTTCACCGGACATCGAACCGCCGTGCGCTGCCACCAGCTTCGCCGCGTCCTGCGTGAACTCGCGGAGCACTCGCGGGCGGGACCGCAACGGGAAGTCGATGCGTACATGCACGCAGCCATCGCCGAAGTGCCCGTACATCAACCCGTCCACCCTGTGCTCGCCCATCAACGCCTGAAGTCCACGCAGGTAAGAAGGCAGTTCAGTGGGCGGGACAGCCGAGTCTTCCCAGCCGGGCCACGCGGCCGCGTTGGCAGGCGTCCTGCCGCTGAGCCCGGCGCCGTCCTCTCGGATCCGCCACAGCGCGGCAGCCTGCGCGCCGGTGACCACCGCGCTGTCCAGGCAGGCGGCGTCGGCTACCAGCTTCGCCGCGGCGCTGCACGCCTCGGCCGGGCTGCCGCCCGCCGTCTCCACGAACAGCCAGCCGCCACCGCCGGGCAGGTCGGGCACGGCGGCCGGGCCCCGCCGGGACCGCACCACCTCGACCAGCCGGGAGTCGAGGCCCTCCAGCGCGACCGGCGCATGCGGCAGTATGGCGGGCACCGCCTCGGCGGCCTCCGCCATGTCGGCGTAGCCCAGCACGGCCAGCGCGGTAGCCGCCGGTTTCTCCACCAGGCGGACCGTGGCTCCCAGCGTGAGCGCGAGAGTGCCCTCGGTGCCGACGAGGAACTTGGCGAGATCAGTGCCATTCTCCTGCAGCAGGTGCTCAAGCGAGTAGCCGGAGACCTGGCGGTTGAACCGGCCGAACTCCGTCCTGATCAAGGCGAGCCGTTCCCCGATCAGGCTGCGCACGGCCGACAGCAAGGTGCCCTCCGGGCCGTCGGCTGGCATGCCCAGCCGCCCGTAACGGCGGGCTGTGAACCGTACGCCCGCTCCGGTCACCACGTCCAGGTAGACGACGTTGTCGGCGGTACGGCCATAGCGCAACGCCCGCGAACCGCAGGCGTTGTTGCCCAGCGAGCCGCCGATGGTGGCGCGCGCGTGGGTAGACGGGTCCGGGCCAAACCGCAGCCCGTAAGGCGCGGCGGCGGCGGTGATGTCGTCGAGGATGGCGCCGGGTTCCACCACCGCGGTGCGGGACGGCGGGTCGACGTCGATGACCCGGTTGAGGTGCCGCGACAGGTCAAGGACGACTCCGGCGCTCAGCGCGTTGCCGGCGATCGACGTGCCGCCGCCCCTAGGGGTCAGCGGCACGCCGATCTCCCGGCAGCTCGTGAGCGCGGCCACGATCTCGTCGACGTGCCGGGGATAGGCCACGACGGCGGGAACCACGCGATAGTTGGACGCGTCGGAGGAGTATTCGGCCCGACGCCGGGACGAACTATCGACGTCTTTGATCCCGGCTTTACGCAGGGCGTCGGCCAACGCGGATGGCGGCGGAGCGGCAGGCGTTTCGTTCATCTCGCCCGAAGCTTAGTCTCAGCTGGCGGGATTCCAGTGCAGCAGGTAGGAGCGGTAGCTGCTGACGCCGTTCGGCCACTTCGCGTCGAACAACAGCTTTCCAGACGGGCTGAATGCCGAGATGTACGGCAAGTTGCCCCAGCTCACGAACATGTCGCCGGTCGGCAAGGTCTGCGCGTTCCCGGTCGCGGCCGCGACGAGGCCCTCGGGCTGGTTGATGGACTTGATCAGGGTGGCCACGTGTGTGTTCAGATCCAGCCGCACGGTGACCGCACGGCTGGTCGAGAACAGCGTCACATTGCCGTCGGACTCGTCATCGAAGATCGTGTACACGTCGTTGCCGAGGCTCTCGGGGTCATGCTGCCAGGCGAAGATCTCGCCGGCGGCGTCCAGGCCCTGGGTGAACGGAGTCCCCTTCAGGGTGAACGAACTGTGCTTCCCGCCGAGCTGCCAGATCATCGCGCCGGTGTCCCGGTTCACCTTGTAGACCGTCCAGGTGTGGCGCGAGCTGATCAGCAGGTTGCCGTCGGTGTCAAGGTGAACGGCGTTGATGTGGAACCAGTCCCATGGCTGGCTCGCGGAAGGCGGCAGCGGCACGTGACTGTCGCTGTAGGGCACGTGGCCGGCGCTGTTCCACTGGAACAGCACCTTGCCGGTGCTGATGTCGATCTCCTGCACGACGCTGTCGACGACCGTCTGGTTCGACGGACCGCCCATGGACGTGAGGTCGGCGGTGGTGACGTCATTGGCCAGAATCAGCGCGGTGTTCCACGGGGTGATGAGGAACTCGTGCATGTTGGTCTGATAGCCGTTGCCGGCTCGGATGGTGGCGATCTGCTGGAAGTGATTGTTGTAGATCACATCCATGGGGCCGCCGGCACCGCCGCCCTGGAACCAGGTCAGCACCGGCTGGCCCAGGTAGGTCTGGGTGCGGAAGTCGGTGGCGATTTCGCCAGCCGGGAGCGGGTGGAACCAGATCACCTGGCCGGTACTGCTGAGGATCTCCGGCCCGCTGGCGTAGTTGGGTCCGCCATTGGGCGCGACAAAGATGTCGCCGTTACCGATGTTCGCGCCGGGAGTCAGTATCGTCAGCGGCGGCGGCCCGGTACTGGCCGAGGCATTCGCTGATCCCAGCGCGCATGAGACGAGCACGGCGCAGATCACGCCGCCGGTCAACCCGGTCAAGCGAGTCATGTTCATGACGACCCTCCGTCGGAAGTAGCTGCCCCCGGGATAAATCACGTGCTACTCCCCCGGCCTCATTAACGAGCAATTCGCCGCGTGGTTCCCTATTCGGCGGAGCCGCCGGTCGCCAGGCGCATCAGGTCGGTGTCCAGATCGATGGAGTCCCCGGTGCTGGCGGCGCTGCCGTACTCATGGGTGTAGCTCTCCCAGGACTCGTCCCTGACCTGTCCGGCGAAGCCGCTCTCCATGAGCAGGACGAGTTCCAGCGCGGCCCGGTCGACGCGCTTGCTCAGCGCCGGATCGTTCCAGTCCTCCGGAGCGGCGAACAGCGAGGTCGGAGTCGTCATAGCACGCAGGTAGGCGAACATCGGACGCATCTGGTCGTCGGCCACCAACCCATGCCGACCGGTCCCGGCCGTCGCGGCCAGCACCACCGGCTTGGCGATGAGCAGGTCGTTGTCCAGTACCTGGAAGAACGACGTGAACAGCCCGCTGGGCCCGGCCTTGTAGACCGGGGTGCTGGCGATGACGCCGTCAGCTCCGCCGAGGACCCCGATCCCGTTACGCAGACCGGGCGAGACCAGCCCGGACACCATAGCGCCGAAGATGTCGGCGGCGATCTCGCGCAGTTCGATGACGCTCACCGTCACCGTGTTGCCATGTTGCTGGGCCAGCACCGCGACACGAGAGGCCAGCCGGTCGGCGAGCAGCCTGGTCGACGAGGGATCGCTGGTGCCGGCGCTGACCACCGCGAGCCTGAAGTTCTCGGTCACTCAGCCTCCCTGGCAAGTTTCTGACACAGCGTTTCCAGCTGGCGGAGCTGGGCGTGGTCGAGTCCGGCGGTCAGGGCGCGAGCGACGCTGCGGGCATGCCGGCGCCCGATCCGGCGCTGTAGTGCCCGGCCGACATCGGTGAGCGACAAGCGGACGCCGCGGCCGTCGACCGGATCAGAACACCGTTCGACCAAGCTCCGTTCCACGAGCCGGTTCACCAGGCGAGAAAGGGCCGGCTGGCTGAGCAGCACGTGCCGGTTCAACTCGGTCACATTGATGGGCTTGGAGCATTTGGACAACGTGTACAGCACGTCGTACTCACGCATGGAGATGTCCTCCCAGATGTCCTCGTCCGCGAATCGCTTCATCAGCACGGCGTGGGCGGACAGCAGGGACTCCCATGCGTCGTTGGCTAGCGTTGGCATCACAGCTCCGGGTATTCGGCCTGAGCCTGTGAGTCCTGGTAGGGCGAGGCGCCCGTGACGTTGTCACCGCGGTTCGCGTTAGGCCGTGGCTGGCGCGGCGCCTGGTCGCCGTACCTGGCCTTGACCAGGCCGGTGTGGGTGGGCGCCTCGGGCGTCTCCGGGTCCTGCCGCCCGGCGATCTCCCTACGCAGCACCGGCACGACCTCCTCGCCCAGCAGGTCGAGCTGGTCCAGCACCGTCTTAAGCGGCAGCCCGGCGTGGTCCACCAGGAACAACTGGCGCTGGTAGTCGCCGAAGTACTCGCGGAAGGTCAGGGTCTTGTCGATGACCTCTTGCGGACTGCCCACCGACAGCGGGGTCAGGTCCATGAAGTCCTCCATCGACGGTCCGTGCCCGTACACCGGAGCCTCGTTGAAGTAGGGCCGGAACTCGCGCTTGGCGTCTTGGGACCTACGCGCGAGGTACGCCTGGCCGCCGAGGCCCACGATGGCCTGCTTCTCGCTGCCGTGGCCGTAGTGGGCATAGCGCTGCCGGTAGAACCGGATCAGGCGCATGTAGTGCTCCTTGGGCCAGAAGATGTTGTTGGCGAAGAAGCCGTCGCCGTAGTATGCGGCCTGCTCAGCGATCTCGGGGGTGCGGATCGAACCGTGCCACACGAACGGCGGAACGTCGTCCAGCGGCCGCGGGATCGACGTGAAGCCCTGGAGCGGGGTGCGGTACTTCCCCTGCCAGTCCACGACGTCCTCGCGCCACAGCCGGTGGAGCAGGTTGTAGTTTTCCAGCGCCAGCGGCAGGCCCTGCCGGATGTCCTTGCCGAACCACGGATACACCGGCGCGGTGTTGCCACGTCCCAGCATGAGATCCATCCGGCCCTTGGACAGATGCTGGAGCATCGCGTACTCCTCGGCGATCCGCACCGGGTCGTTGGTCGTGATCAGCGTGGTGGCCGTGGACAGGACCAGCCGCTTCGTGGTCGCCGCGAGGTACGCAAGCAGCGTCGTCGGCGCGGAAGAGAAGAACGGGGGATTGTGGTGCTCGCCGATCGCGAACACATCGAGGCCGGCCTCTTCGGCCTTCTGAGCGATCTGCACGACCGCGTCGATCCGCTCCGCCTCGCTGGGCGTCTCCCCGGACACGGGATCCCGGGTGATGTCGCTGACCGAAAAGATCCCGAACTGCATGGTAAGCCTCCTGCGCTCCGCGCTGAGATATATGCATTTGCATGTACCTTAACAACGGGAGCGCAGGAGTATTCCAGGCCCGTCCTAGCCGGTCAGGAGTTCAGCCGGCCGTGGCGGGGCTTGCTGACCGAGATCGTGCCGAGCACGGGCAGCTTGGACGTCGCGTGGCAGGTCAGCGTGGCCTTGCCGATGATGCTGCTGGTGAGGGAGAACGTCACGGACGAGCCGACGGTGAGGTGGACGGCGCCCGCCTTGGCCAGCTTGAGGCTTCCGGCCAGGTTGAGCTTGAGGTTGCCGGAATTGGCCTTCGACAGGAACTGGCTGAGGGTCACCGAGCCTTTCTGCGCGCCCGACAAGCTGAGCGCCGACTTCGCGGTGAGGTTGGTCACCGCGACGGCGGGCAGCCCGGAGGGCTGGACCTGCACACTGAGCTTGACCGTCTTCCCCGTGGTGCCCTTGGCGGGGGCGGAGAGGGTCAGCTTGGCGGTCACCGACTCGGTGCCGATCACCGGGATCTTGCAGCTGTACTTAACGGTCTGGGCCTTGGCGGCAGTGGCCGCGTTGGCAGTCGTCGTGGCAAGAGACAGGCCTCCGCCAGCGGTCATGACACAAGCCGCCGCAGCAGCGGCCATCCGGACAGCGGATCTCTTGAACATATTGACGCTCTCCCTTCGTAAACCCCCAGTGGACAAAGGAAACGAGCCAACAATGTCGGTAGAACTTGTTCTATGTCAAGAGAACCGCATCGTGCCGTCGTTGACGCGGCCATGCCGCAGCCGGAGCACGTCGCGGGGGTAGCTCATACTGAGCAGCCATGGAGCCCGCGAGCCCGCCTTCGGGAACTCGTCAATGGAGCGGAGCACGTATCCGGCCTGGAAGTCGAGCAGCGGCCGCCGCGTAATGGCCGGATCGTCGTCGGCCGGGACGCAGCGGGCGTGGCCGTGAGCGTCCATGTACCGGAGCAGGCGGACGACGTATTCGCTGACCAGATCGGCCTTCAGGGTCCAGGACGCGTTCGTGTAGCCGATCGTGTAGGCGAAGTTGGGCACGCCGCTGAGCATCATGCCCTTGTACGCCATGGTCTCGGGCAGCTTGACGTCGCGGCCGTCGACGGTTAGCTGGATACCGCCGATGGCGAGCAACCGCAGACCGGTGGCCGTGACGACGATGTCGGCGTCGAGCACTTCACCGGACTCCAGCGCCACGCCGGTCCCGGTGAACTCCGCGATACGGCCGGTGACCACCGTCACCCCGCCATGCCGGATCGCCTTGAACAGATCACCGTCGGGGACCAGGCACAGCCGCTGATCCCATGGCTGATAGCGCGGCTTGAAGTGCGTGTCGACGTCGTACCCGGGCGGCAGCACGCGGGCCGTCGCCTTGCGGATGAGCGACCGCACCAGGTCCGGCCGACGCCGGCTGAGCTTGTAGAACAGCGTCTGCAGGGCGACGTTCTTCCACCGGACGATCGGATACGCGCCGCGCGGGCCGAGCATCCGGCGAAGCCGGTCCGCGATCGCGTCGACGGCCGGCATGGACACGATGTAGGTGGGCGAGCGCTGGAGCATCGTCACGTGCGCGGCGCGGTCGGCCATGGCCGGGACCAGCGTCACGGCGGTCGCTCCGCTGCCGATCACGACCACGTTCTTGCCGTCATAGTCAAGGTCGGCCGGCCAGTGCTGGGGGTGGACGACCGTGCCGCCGAACCTCTCGATGCCGGGGAAGTCCGGTATGTAGCCGGCGTCGTAGTGGTAGTAGCCGCCGCACACGTACAAGAAGCTGGCGATAAGCCGCACCGGATGGCCGTCATGGATCGCGGTAATCGTCCAGCGCGCGTCCTCGCTGGACCATTCGGCGTGCGTCACCCGATGGCCGAACCGGACGTGCCGGTCGATGCCGGCCTCGATGGCCGTGTCCTGGACATAACGGAGGATCGAGGGGCCGTCGGCGATCGCCTTCCCCTGCGCCCAGGGCCGGAACCGGTAGCCCAGGGTGAACATGTCCGAGTCCGACCGCACGCCCGGATAGCGGAACAGATCCCACGTCCCGCCGATGGCGTCGCGCGCCTCGAGGATCGTGTAGCTCCGGCCGGGAAAGGCCGACCGGAGGTGATGTGCCGCGCCGATGCCGGACAGGCCGGCACCGACGATCAGCACGTCGACGTGTTCGGTCATGAACGTCTCCGCATCCTGGCCGTCAGCGGTCTGAGAACGTCGTAGTAATGGACCGGCGCTACCCGGGCCAGCGCGTCGAACAGGTAGGCGTCCGGGCCGACCAGGATGCGCGCCTTACCCCGCTCCACACCACGGTGGATGATGGCCGCCGCCTTCTCCGGCCGGGTCATCGTCATCGCCTCGAACTGGGCAACCATTTGCTCCTTGGTCCGGCCCAGTCCTTCTGGGTCGGTGCGAATCCGGGCGTTGCGGGCGATATTCGTGGTGACCCCACCCGGGTGCACGGTGACGGCTCGCACACCGGTGCCGCGCAATTCCTGGCGCAGTGAATCGGTGAAGCCGCGGACCGCGAACTTCGCGGCACAGTACGCGCTCTGATACGGGATTCCGACCAGCCCGAACACGCTCGATGTATTCACGATGACGCCGTCGTGCTGTGCCATGAGGATCGGCAGGAACGCCCGCGTCCCGTTGACCACGCCGTGGAAGTTGATCTGGTGCAGCCAGTCGTCGTCTTCCGGCATCGCGTCCAGCACGGTCGAGGTCAGCCCCACGCCGGCGTTGTTGAACACCGCCGCCAGCGGTTCGGGAAGCCAATCGCGGACCTCGCCGGCGAACCGCCGCAAGTCGTCCGCGTCGGCGACGTCAAGGACCCGGGTGAGGTGTTCGCGAGCGGGCAGCGACGCGGCGGTCTGCTTCAGCCCGGTTTCGTCGATGTCGGCGATGGCCACCGGCGAGCCATAGCGGGCCAGCCGCTGGGCCAGAGCGCGGCCGATGCCCGACGCCGCGCCGGTGATCATCACCGGCCGGCCGGCGATCGGTTTAAGAGACTTGCGCTCGCTCATGTTTCCCTCCGCGCCAAGCTGTGTTTTCCTCCGCGCCAAGGCCTCGCTGCGCTCGGCCGGCTTGGGGCCACGGCGGGAATCGCCGCCCCTCCGGGACGGCAACCGCGGTATTTCCCTCCGCGCCAAGGCCTCGCTGCGCTCGGCCGGCTTGGGGCCACGGCGGGAATCGCCGCCCCTCCGGGACGGCAACCGCCGCGGCGCTCGCTTACGCTCGCCCCGGGGGCGGACCACGGCGAGGCCGCCCTTGGCCGGGGCGTTGGCGACACCGCGCCAATGCCACCGCTCGCCCGGCTCAGAGGTGGGAACCAGCGTGAAGTCGCGCAACATGATACGGAGCACGACGTTCATCTCCATGTTCGCGAACGCGGCGCCGAGGCAGCGCCGGACGCCACCGCCGAATGGAATCCACTGATACAGATCCGGCTTGGCGTCGAGGAAGCGGGACGGGTTGAACGGCCGGCCGTTCGGGAATATGGATTCATTGTTGTGCATCAGCGCGATGCTGACCAGCACCGGGCAGCCCTTCGGAAGCGTCCACCGGCCTAGTTTGAACTCCTCAGCGGTCACCTGCCGTCCCACCATGTCGATGACCGGGCGGGAGCGCTGCACCTCGACGATCGTCGCCTCGCGGTATGCGCTGCCGCCGGCATCCTGGTCGCCGACGAGCTTGCGTAGCACGTCCGGGTGGCGGCGGAGTCGTTCGACAGCCCAGGCCAGCGTGGTGGCCGTCGTCTCGTGCCCGGCGGTAAGCAGGGTGAGCAACTGGTCGGCGATCTGAGTGTGGCTCATGGCCGAGCCGTCGTCGTAGCGGCTTCGCAGCATCAGCGACAAGACGTCGTCGCGGTTCGTTATGCCGGGGTCGTGCTCGGCTCTCGCAATGAGCCGCGCCACGATCGCGTCGTATTCGCGGCGCATAGCGCGGAACCGGCGCCACGGATTGAGGCGCCCCCAGCGGGTCTCGGAGATGGGCAACACGGCCAGGCGGGAACCGAGCACGACGAACCGCGGCAGGAGTTCTCGCAGCTCGCTGAACTCGGCGCCCTCCGCACCGAAGACCGCGCGCAGGATCGCGTTGAGCGTGATGCGCATCATCGACGGCAGCGTCGCGAACTCGGTGTTCTCCGGCCAGGACGCCAGCTCGCGTACCGTCTCCGCTTCGACGATCCGCTCATAGGCGGCCAGCCTGCGGCCATGGAACGGCGGCACCAGCAGGCGGCGCTGGGTGCGGTGCTCCTCGCCCGACAGCGCGAACAGCGAACCGGAACCGAGCACCCGGCCGAGGTTGCGTTCGAGGTTGTCAACCAGGTCCTGGCCGGCCAGGAACAGCTCCCTGACCTCAGCCGGGTTGCTGATGACCACGGCCCGGCCAAAAATCGGGATGTTGACAGTGAACGCGTCGCCGTAGCGGTTCGCGAGATGGCGCATCCCCCGCCCGGGAACGGCCAGGGCATAGGCGCCCTGTAGCAAGCGGGGGGCTGACGGGCCGGGCGGGAGCCTCACGGTCATCGTGGCCCCTTCCCAGCGTTTCCTTGGTACGCGGTCGTACCATAGGGTTACGGTACGTCGGCGTACCATACAATTCAAGAGGATCTTGACCAGATGGACGACGCAATCACGTACCGGCAGCGGCTACTCGACGGCATGGCCGCGTCGATCGACGCGAACGGCTACCGGAACACCACGGTCGCCGACATCGTGCGGCGTGCCCATACCTCGCGGCGGACCTTCTACGAGCATTTCGCCGACAAGGAAGCGTGCTTCGTCGCCCTGCTCACCGCGGCGAACGCCGAGGTGATCCGCCAGATCTCGGCCGCCGTCGACGCTTTGGCGCCGCGGGAAACCCAGATCAAGCAGGCTGTCGAAACCTGGATCGAGTGCGCGGAATCGGCGCCTGCCATCACGCTGAGCTGGATCCGCGACGTGCCGGCCCTCGGCGCCGCGGCGCGCGGGCTGCAGCGGGAGGTGATGGAAGCCTTCGTCGTCATGATCCAGACACTCTGCGACACCGAGGAATGGCGGGCGGGCGGCACCGCACCGGTTTCGAGGCAGCTTGCCATCTTGTTGCTGGGCGGACTCCGAGAGCTGTTCGCGACGAGCGTCGAGGACGGCGGACGGGTCAGCGACATCACCGAGGTCGCCGTCCAGGCATCGATCGCCCTGCTCGCACCGCGGGCGTGACGGTGGCCAGGGTCGTCTGGGATGCCTGGGGTGCGCGCGGGGGCCGCGCGCGGGGGCGTGCGTGGGGGGCGTGCGTGGGGGGCGCGCGTGGGGGCGTGCGTGGGGGGGGCGCGTGGGTGCCACCTTGCCGAACAGTTGGTCGGACATTCCGGACAAATCGGTCCGGAAAGTGACCATCTCTTCGGTAAAAAGCCTGGGCCGGCGAGACGCGGCGCGAGACGCGGCGGCGGAAACGTTCCTCGCGCACAACAACCCGGATGTAGCTCATGCCCGCGCCGGCGCGGGCATGAGCTACGTCCGTGGTCAGATGCTCACAGAGGACGGGCGCGCCTGGTCATGTCAGTCACCCCAGGACGCATGATCAGGGCCTTCGAGTCCGGCGAGCCAGCGAGGCCGGTGCCGGCCGAGTCCCGGCTCTGACCTCATTCTCGCGTCTGTATTGTCGCGAGATAGGGGTCGTGAGATAGGGGTCGTGAGATAGGGGCAGCTCGCGCTGATTGTTCAAGGTGTGTTCCACCGCTATTCACGTGCTTATAGCCAGCTTATAGCCACGATGTATATGCCTGAAGTCAATCCCACTGGGCTTGGGTGCCATGATCGCGAGCGCCATTCATCATCCGAGGCTCGTTCCCGTCCTAGCCGCGGCAATCATCGCGGTGCTGGTGGCCTGGGTCGGCATATCCCTTTCCGGGTGGCGCCGAATCACGTGGCGTGACCATATGGACACTCCAATAAACCTCCTGCCCAGAGAGGCCAGATGGAGCGAGGCCTGGGTACCGTGGAAGGTATTCGCGCATCATGAGAAGTCAACCATCCTTCGCTGGTCCTGTTGCGGGTCCGGAACTCGGGGTTCACTACCGTTGGCGAAACCGACATCAGACGTCCCATAACGTTCACGTTCCCCGGCCGCGAAGTAAAGGAATTCGCGGTAACCGATTGCCGCGGAATGACCAGGGAGATGGTCCAGCCACCCGGTCAATCGGCAGCCTACGTTATGCATAACCGGATCTCGCTACCCCGCTTCCCGATGAAGCGCAGAGCCAGTTTCAAGCTGCTCGTGCTGCTCAGCGGAACAGAACGGGGCGTCCACGCCAAAGGCCGGATTCGCCGCGGGAAGATGGTGCATGAATCGGTCCATCGCGGTCCGATGGCCCGAATGTGGAAAGCGTAAAACTGAACGGATGGGATCCCTCCATCGGGGCGGTCGAGCGCGGAGCGTACCCATTCTGGACGGTGGAGTACCTCTACACTTACGGCTCGCCAGCACCCCACGGCGGTGCGCAAAGTCGTGACTCGTTGGTCAGGCGGTCTGGCTGAGGAATAGCAGGGCGCGGTGGGGGTTGCGTGCTATCCAGCGCAATGTCGGGGCGATTTTGGTGCGGCCGCTGACGTGGATCAAGCCGATGGCCAGGTTC
>JAFARZ010000436.1 GCA_019245115.1 Streptosporangiaceae bacterium
CGGCAATCGGCCATGCTGGCGGATTACATCGCGAAAGTGAAGCGATGAATGAGCGGGATGCCTCACTCTCCACTCAGGAGCACCATCGATGCCCCATGATCGGATCGTCATCGACCCCAAGGTCATGTTCGGTAAGCCCGTGATCCGAGGGACGAGGATCACGGTGGAATTGATTTTGCGAAAGCTGGCGGCCGGCATGACCTTCGCGGAGATCATCGTCCATCATCCGCACCTGAGCGAGGATGACATCCGCGCGGCGTTGGCGTTCGGGGCCGACCACCTCGAGAACGAGGAAATCGTGACCGCAACGGGCTCGACGGCCTCATTAATCCATCGGTGTGCAGAGATGATTACGGGAGTAAAATGTAATGGTAGCTAATTCTACTGTAACCGATTGCTTTCCTGGCCGTTGAAGACCCGTTATGCTGAAATTCGGGAAGGAGATCGGCCGCGGGCGGAGGCATGCCCATGTCGCTTCTCGACCACCCTGAGGCTCAGGCCCTCTTGAGCGACGCTGACCTCGCCCCCTGCGTCGTCCGGGGCTGCGCCGACCGATTGGCCGGCTTCCTCCAACGCTATCTGCCCAGGTTCTACCGCGTCGAGCACCGCCTCAACGCCACCTTGGTCATCCACGGGCTGATCAGCGGCCTGGAGCGCAAGACCTGCGAGCCGATCGCCATCGAGGCGGGGGTGCCGCGCAAGCCGATCCAGTTCTTCGTCGGCGCCGGCAAGTGGGACGACGAGGCCGTCATGACCGAGTTGAGGGCGCACGTCCGCGAGGAACTCGCCGAGGCGGAGGGCGTGGTGGTCATCGACCCCAGCGCGTTTCCCAAGAAGGGGGCCGAGTCGTGCGGAGTGGCGCGACAGTGGTGCGGCCGGCTGGGCAAGGTCGACAACTGCCAGGTCGGTGTCTTCCTGGCCTATGCCGCGCGGGCCGGTTACGCCCCGCTGGACCGGCGGCTCTACCTGCCCGAGGATTGGGCCGGCGACGAGGGCCGCCGCGAGAAATGCCACGTCCCCCCGGGGGTCAAGTTCCAGGAGAAATGGCAGATCGCGCTCGACCTCCTGGACCGGAGCCTGCCCGGTTTGCCCCACGGCTGGATCACGGGCGACGATGAGTTCGGCAGGGCTTCGGACTTCCGCGCGAAGTTGCGCCTGCGGCGGGAGCGCGACATCCTGGACGTGCCGTGCAACACCACGGTGCGCGACCTGCAGCGACGACGACCGCCGCGCCAGAAGGCCGGCGTCGGTCGCAAGCGTGAGGTGCCGTTCGTGAGGGCCGACCGGTGGGCGGCGGGCCAACCTGAGTCGCGGTGGGAGCGGATCATCGTGCGGGATGGCGAGAAGGGCCCGTTGACCGTTGACGCGATGACCGCCCGCGTCCGGGCGAAGCAGGAGGGGAGGATCGGCCCTGAGGAACGGTTGGTGGTGATACGGCCGGTCGGCGAGTCGCGAGTCGACTACGCGTTGACCAACGCCGGCCCGGGCGTCCCTCTGGCCGAGTTGGTGCGGGCCCAACGGCAGCGGCACCGGATCGAGGAGGTGTTCGAGGCGGGCAACGGCGAGGCCGGTCTCGATCACTACGAGGTTCGCGGCTGGGTCGGCTGGCATCACCATATGACCTTATCTCTCGCGGCGCTGTGGTTCTTGTGCCTGGAGCGGCGGCGGGTCGGGGGGGAAAACCCCGGCAGTCACGGTGCCGCAGATGCGTCAGATCTTTACACGGCTGCTCCGCCTTCCGGTGCCGACGCCGGAGGGAGTCGCAGAGGTGATCACGCGCGTGCTGCGGCGTAACGAGGAGGCGCGGATCTATCACTGGCACAAGGCCACCGGAAAGTTCCCGCCACGACGGTGTCAATCCGATACAAGCTGAACGATTGTGCCATCGTTCAAACGGTTACAGTAGAATTAGACGAGCCTTGAACTCCGCATCCTTGGGATAGCCCTTGCCGGGCAAGACGTTCCGAAGGCCGTCGAGAAGTGATGAGAAGCCGCCATTGCGAATCTGGTTGTACAAGGGTGAGAAAATTTTATTCAATTGATTCGTTGGGACGCCGCAAACGAAGCGCCGGACTATGTAATTTTCGATGCAACCGACAATCTCGCAGAAGTCGGCCGATGACAGAGCCCCGTTCTCGTGCTCCTCATAACAACTCAGCAGAAAGGGATACGCCGTTGTGACTTCGAGTCGATTGAGGCGAGTCAAA
>JAFARZ010000014.1 GCA_019245115.1 Streptosporangiaceae bacterium
GGGCGGCCTGCCCGTCGAACAGCACCTCGCCCTCGTCCGGGGCGCTGATGCCGGACAGGATCGAGACCAGCGTGGACTTGCCCGCGCCGTTGCGGCCGACCAGGCCAAGGCAGCGGCCGGGGTACAGGCTCAGCCCCACGCCGCGCAGGGCGTGCGTGCTGCCGAACCGCTTATGAATCCCCGCCGCGCTGGCCACCGGGGGGGTGGCGGCCAGCGCGGCGGGGGCGTCCGGTTCACTCATGTGCCGGGCCTACGACGAGCTGCATATGCCGCCGTGCGCGTTGCCGTACACATTGCCCCAGAGCGAGGAGTCGGTGACCGCCGTGGTGGTGACCGTGCTGGACAGGCCGTCGACCGGGGTGACGTTCAGCGTCTGCTGGCCCTTGGTCACGAACGGCGGCACGATCGGGTCGCCCAGGTTGCTGTCGCCCCCGAAGCTGACCATCGCCAGCGAAGGAGCGCCGCCGCCCGGCTGGCCCGCGCTCAGCCTGACACCAGTGGCCGCGTCGACCGCGTACTTCAGCGCCCAGTAGGCGTACAGGTTGGCGGGCTGGGACTGGGAGGCGCTCAGGGTCCCGTTGGAGATGTCACACATCTCGAACGGCACCCCGTCGTCGCTGACCACGAGCACCTTGCCGGTCAGGCCCTTGGACTTCAGCAGCGGGACGATGCCGGTGTCCGGGCTTGACCACTGCGAGTAGATCGCCTTGAGCTGGCTGCCGTAGGCGTTCACCGCGTTCTGCGCATCGGTGACCGCCGTGCCCTCGGTCCAGTTCGTCGGGTCCTTCAGGATGTGAACGGCGGGGGCGTTCTTGGCCATGCAGTCGTTGAAGGCGTTGGTGCGGTCCGCGCCGTTGGAGGAGGTCAGGTCGCCCTCCAGGTCGAGCACGTACCCGGACTTGACCTTCGAGCTGATAAGCGCGCAGGCGTCCAGGCCGTACTCCAGGTTGGAGGCGCGCACCACCATGTACACGTGGCCGACACCGACGATGGTGTCCACGGAGATGAGCTGCACGCCGTGCTGGGCCGCGTAGCTGATCGCCGGGCCCAGGCTGGTCGCGGTCTCCGGGTTTACGACGATGGCCTTGGCGCCCTCGTTGACCAAGGTCTCGATCTGGGTGTTCTGCGTGTTGGCGTCGTTCCCCGCGAGCAGCGGGCCGATCATCTTGATGTGCAGCTGGGAAGCGTACTGGGACTCGTAGTTGATGTACGCGGACCAGAAGGCCGTGTTGTTGTAGGTGAGGTCCACGCCGATCGTGGTCTCACCGGCGGCCTTGGCCGAGCTGGTCGACGTCGCGCCGGAGCTCGAGCTGCTCGAGCCGCCCGAGCTGCAGGCGGCGACCAGCGTGGCCGCGGCGACCGCGGCCAGCGCGGCGGTGGTGGCGCGGGAGGGACCCACGCCCGGGCGTCTGCGGAATCTCATGGGAACCTCCTGGTGGCGCTCTCCGGGTCCGCGGCGCGCGCCGGCGCGGGCCGCGGGAGACGTACCCGGAGTGCCGTGTGCCAGGAAAATAGATCGGATGTATGCGCGATGTCAATGGGTGTAACTGCGCATGATGGGGCTGATATCAAACAGATACGTCAGGGACATCCGATCTATGGCCGGTTCAGGGCGGTCGCGGCCTGACCCGCAGGCCGTCACGTTCAACACGCACGAGACCTCCTCGCCCCGGTCCATGCCGCACCTGTGGGATAGGTATACCGGCGGATCGAGGCCGGACGCATTTCGGCGCTGAAACCCGGCGCCCGCGGAGCCATGTAGCGCCCGCCCCGGATGACCACGGGGTCCACGAAGTGCTCATGCAGGTGGTCGACGTACTCGATGGCGCGGTCCCGCGCGGATCCCGACACGGCGACCAAGTCGAACATGGCCAGGTGCTGCACCAGCTCGCACAGGCCCACGCCACCCGCGTGCGGGCAGACAGGAACCCCGAACTTGGCGGCGAGCAGCAGGATCGCGACGTTCTCGTTGACGCCGCCGACTCGCGCGGCGTCGAGCTGCAGCACGTCGATCGCCTGCGCCTGCAGCAGCTGCTTGAACATCACCCGGTTGGGCACGTGCTCGCCCGTGGCGATCCTCACCGGTGTCACGGCCCGGCGGATGGACGCAAGACCGAGAACATCGTCGGGGCTGGTCGGCTCCTCCACCCACCAGAGGTCGTACGGCGTAAGCGCACGTACCCACTCGATGGCCTCCGCCACATCCCACCGCTGGTTCGCGTCCACGGCGACGCGGATCCCGGGACCGACCGCCTGGCGGGCGATCCGCAGCCGCCGCCGGTCATCCTCCAGGTTCGCGCCTACCTTAAGCTTGATCTGGCCGAAGCCGTCGGCGACGGCCCGCCGGGCCAGGCCGGCCAGCCGTGTGTCGCTGTAACCCAGCCAGCCGGGCGAAGTAGCGTAGGCCGGGTAGCCGGAGGCGAGCAGCTCCCGCTCCCGCTCGGCACGGGAACGCTGCGCTGCGCGCAGGATCGCCAGGGCCTCGTCGCGGGACAGCGCGTCCGAGAGGTAACGGAAGTCCACCAGGTCGACGAGCTCTTCCGGTGACATCCCCGCCAGCAGTTGCCAGAGCGGCTTGCCCTCGAGCCTGGCCTTGAGGTCCCAGACCGCGTTGAGCACCGCCGCGATCGCCATGTGCATGACGCCCTTCTCCGGGCCGAGCCAGCGCAGCGGCGAATCATGCACCATCCGCCTGGACAGCTCGCCCATGTCCGCGACCGTCTCGTCCAGCGAGTAACCGGCGACATAGGGTTCGAGCGTCTGAATCGCGGCGACCAGGATGTCATTGCCGCGGCCGATGGTGAACGCGAACCCGTGCCCGCCGATGCCCGCATCGGTGCCGATGACGACGTAGGCGGCGGAGTAGTCCGGTTCAGGATTCATCGCATCCGACCCATGGCGGCCGCGCGATGTGGGGAAGCGTACGTCGTACGTGGTCAGCGACGTGATGCGCCCGGTCACGAGTGCCTCGTCACCACTACGCGAATTCATCCCCGGTGGCCTGGTCAACCCCGGTGATCATCGATACGATCTCCTCCGGCCGCGTCGCGCGCACGTCCCTGCTGCCCACCATCTGGCCGTGGCGCAGCACCCAGATGGAGTCAACGAGACCGAAGACCTGGCGCAGGTTGTGGCTGATCATCAAGATCGTGATGCCCTGCCTCTTCAGCGCCTTGATGATGTCGAGCACGCGGGCGGTCTCTTGCACTCCGAGCGCGGCGGTGGGTTCGTCGAGGAGGACCACCCTGGATCCCCAGCCGGCCGCACGGGCGATGGCGACGCCCTGCCGCTGCCCGCCCGACATGTTCATGACCGACAGGTCGATGTCGGGGATGCGCACCCCCGTCCGGGCCACGAGCTCGCGGGCTTCGCGGCGCATCGCGGCCCGGTTCAGGATGCTGAACGGTCCCAGCCGGAGCAGGTACTTCTCCCGGCCGAGGAACAGGTTGGCGGCGACATCGAGGTGATTGGCCAGCGCGAGAGTCTGGTACACCGTTTCGACGCCGGCGTGCCTGGCGTCGATCGGCGAATGGAAGTGGACCTCTCTCCCGTTGCACCAGATCCGGCCGCGGTCCGGCCTGATGGCGCCGGAAAGGATGCCAACCAGCGTCGACTTGCCCGCGCCGTTGTCTCCGACCAGGGCGGCGACCTCGCCGGACCTGAGCTCGATGCCGACGTCGCGTAGCGCCTCGACGCCGCCGAACCGTTTGCTGACTCCCTCGGCCTTGAGCATCACCTCCGAGCCGGCCTCCGGGCTCAGCTCATGTGCACGTACTTCAGCCATGGGTCACTCGAGGGGAGCGGCGGGTTCGTGCAGCTCGGGGAGAGGATGGCGCTGTAGGCCGGCTGGTTCATGTTCTGCTTCGTCACCACGTAGACGCCGGTGTCCTCGTTGCTCACGGACATGCCGTTGCGGATGTGCTCGGTCATGGCGATCACCGAGTCGAAGCCCATCCGGAACGGGTTCTGCACGATAAGCGCGCTGATCTCGCCCGACTTCAGCGCGGCCACCTCGTCCGGAGCCGCGTCCCAGCCAACCATCACGATCTTGCCGCTGAGGTGCCGCTGCCTCACTGCTTGCGATGCTCCGATCACGGACGGCTCATTTGACCCGAAGATCCCGTTCAGGGCCGGGTTGGCGGTCAGGATGTTGTTGGTGACGGTGAGCGCCTTGCTGGCGTCGCTCCCGTCGGGCTGGTCGGCGACGAGGTGCATACCCGGGTAGGCCGTCAGTCCCTGGACGAACCCCTGCTTGCGCTGGTTGTCCGTCATCGTCCCCGGCTGGAACTCGATGATGGCGACCTTGCCCTGGCCGTGGAGGTAGGTGTTCATCAGCGAGGCGACGTCATGCGCACCTTTGAGGTTGTCGGTAGCGAACAGCGGAACCTGCTGGGGGGTGGTCCCGGAATCGATGTTGTACACCGGCATGCGCGCTGTCTGTGCCCGCGCCGTGACCGGCAGCAACGCCTTGATGTCGGTGGCGGCGTAGATCAGGCCGTTGACCCCGCGGTCGATGTACCCGTTGAGCAGGCTGACCTGGCCGGTGACGTCGGTCTCCGCCGACACGCCGTTCCAGTCGATGGTGACATTCCCGAGCTTGCTCGCCGCGCACTTGGCGCCGGCCTCCACGTGTGTCCAGTAGTCGAAGCCGATGGCCTTGGGCACCACGGCGAGGGTCAGCGCCTTGCTCGATGAGCCGGCAGAACTCGTTGATGACGGGGTACTGCTGCCGCTGCTGCACGCTGCGATGCCGAGCAGCGGCACGGCGGCGGCGAGCGCCAGCCGCCGCAACCTTGGTCTTCTCATAGCGAAACCTCCTTCAGGTCCGCGGTCCAGGCTCTTCATGAACCGGCGGCGTGGCCGCCGAGGACGTCCGCGGGATATCCGCGGTGGCGGGCGCCCGCGCCCGCTCGGTGATATGGCGGCGCCGCCAGATGTCCCAGGCCACCGCCAGCCAGACGACCACGCCGATGATCACGTCCTGCGCGTAGCTGTTGATGTTCAGCAGCACCGATCCGTTGCGGATCTCCTCGATGAGGAAGGCGCCGACGATCGCGCCGGCCACGGTGCCCTGGCCGCCGAACAGGCTGGCCCCGCCGATGACGGCCGCCGCGATCGCGTCGAGTTCCAGGCCGACGCCGAAGTTCGGCTGGCCGGACTCCACCCGGGACGCCGCGATCATCCCGGCGAACCCGGCGAGAACACCGGACAGCACGTACACCAGGACCAGGTAGGAACCGACCCGGATACCGGTCAGCCGGGCCGCTTCCTGGTTCGAGCCGATGGCGCGCGCATGGCGCCCGAGCTTCGTCCACATGAAGATCACGCCGAAGATGACGATGACGACGATGAGGCAGATCGCCGGCACCGGGATGGAGCCGGCGTAGCCCTGCCCGAGCACCGTGAACCCGGTGGGCACCCCGTAGACCGCCACCGCTCCGGTGGCGAGGAAGGTAACCCCGCGGGCGACGCCCATCATGCCCAGGGTGGCGATGAACGGGGGGAGCTTGATCCAGCTGACCAGCCCGCCGTTCACGAACCCTGCCAGCGCACCTAGCAGCACCCCGCCAAGGGTGGCAACGGGCCACGGCAGCTTCAGGTCGACCATGAGCTGCGCGCCCACCACGCCCGCCAGCGCGGCCACCGCGCCGACCGACAGGTCGATGCCTGCCGTGACGATCACGAGGGTCTCGCCCACGGCGACGATGGCGGTGACGGCCGCGTCGACCACCACCTCGCTGAGGTTCACGTACGTCAGGAAGTGCGGGGACAAGATGGTGAGCACGACGCCGATGACGACCAGGGCGGTCAGTGCTGTCGCCTGGGAGACGACCTCGCCGAGGCGCCGCCGCCACATCAGCAGCCATGGGCGGGATGTCAGCAGGATGCGGACGTCCTCCGTGACTGCGTTAGTCACCGACGTCTTGGTGGGGGTCGGCGGATCGTTCACTCTGGGCCCGATAGCTAACAGCCGTGAAATCGATTACTCCAGCCTAGGCGGCGGTTCGAAACAGTGTCAAGGACGGCCGCCGCTCAGGACGCCGTGCCCAGCTGCTCGAAATCCACCTCCAGGTAGCGTGCTACCTCGCGGAGTTCGGCGAGGTAGTCGCCCGGCACGGCGTGGATGTGGTTGGCGCCGAACCGCGAGAGGAATTCGCCGGCCGGAACCTGCAGCCGCGTGAAGGCGTGCGGCCATTCGAAGGTGGACTGGCGTGCCAGCGCCTGGTTGACCTCGTCGCCGTAGTCTTCGAACGCCCCGCGCGTCACCTGTATCCGGTAACGGCCGTTCTTCCGGGTGAGCCGGGCGAATGTGGCATCGCCGGCTCTGGCGACGTGGTTGACCGCGGCTCCCCCGGCCGGGAAGAAGAACACCTCGGGGTAGAGGTTGACCCGCGCCAGGTTCTCCTGCGGGTCCTCGCTGCGCGCCGCGTACCAGGTGGCATGCTGGCCCGAGTTGCACAGATCCCAGATCTCGCGGTCGGCGTGGTAATGACGCACGTCGGCGAAGAGCACGGGCAGTCCGGACAGCAGCTTGAGGATCTGCATGGTCAGTGCGCCGTCCATGTCCGCCTCGGTGGCTGTGACGTGCGTGGCCTTGGGGCCTTCCCAGTCGTAGGGGTCGTTGAGAAACGCCTCCGTGACGTCCATCGTGGCGAAGTGGGTCGTGAGCTCCGGTTGCCCCTTGATCCCGGAGAAGTCCAGGTTCCACTCCTCGATCAGCTCGCGCACGGCGTGATAGGAGCGAACCTGGCGTTCGAGCAGTTCCGGCGTGAGGGCCCTGCCGTCGTAGTGAACGGTGGCACGCTTTTCCAGCCACTCCCG
Source organism: Streptosporangiaceae bacterium (assembly GCA_019245115.1). GTDB lineage: Bacteria > Actinomycetota > Actinomycetes > Streptosporangiales > Streptosporangiaceae > JAFARZ01. Next base: position 6,823 of record JAFARZ010000014.1, read on the forward strand.
GCCGGCGCGGGCCCGCGACGCCGGAACCTGCTCAGTGCGGCGTACGATTTCCCACTGGTCGATCTCCTCGACATCCACGCCGAACGTCGCCATCCACTGGTCGGTGTTGGCCACGGCGGTGTACATCCCCATGGGGCGCCCGCCGAAGCGGCCGAACGTCTGGCCGCGCAGCGCCTGTACCGCGTGGCCGGCGCGGAGGTGGACGAGGACCGCCGCCAGCACGGACGGGTCTGAGATCTCCCCCCACACCCGGCCGTGCACCCGGCCGATCTGGTCGAGCGCCCCGCCCCCGGCCAGCATTCCCACCATGCCGGGCTGCTGCGGATCGATGTTCGAAAGCAGCAGCAGCGGACCGGGACTCTCAGCCGCCGCGAGCATGGTGAAGTGCGGGAACGCCCACACGGGGTAGTTGAAGATCGTCAGATCCGGCCGGTTGTCAGCGACCCGTCGCGCCTCGGCAGTGGCCAGGTCATTTGTCCACAGCAAGGCACCGGCTCGTATCACGTCATGGCCGGCCGCTTGCAGCGCGGCTGCGATCCTTTCCTCGGAGTCGCGCGCGAAGCCTTCGATGTGCCGGTGCACGAAGTCCCGGCCATCGGACATGGTGAGCAGCCCGACGCGCATCAGCCCTGCTCCTTCCGATACGGTAATCGTTTACTCGAAAAAACGTTATGATCGTGAGATATTGGATGTCAATGCCCGCGGTCGTGGCGTCAGGGGAACGTCGAGGGGGACAGGATGACCACCATTCAGGAGGTGGCGCGGCATGCGAAGGTCTCGACCGCCACGGTGTCGCGCGTGCTCAATAACCACGGCAGTGTCCATCCTGATCTGGTCCGACGCGTCCGGGCCGCCGTCGATGCGCTCGCATATCAGCGCAACGCCGTCGCCCGCAATCTGCGTCGCAGCCAGACATCGCTGTGGGCGGTGATCGTCTCGGATGTGGGCAACCCGTTTTTCACCGCGATGGTCCGCGGCCTTGAAGACGTCGCGCAGCAGCGCGGCTGCTCGGTTGTGCTGTGCAACAGCGACGAGGACCCGGAAAAAGAGGCCGATTACATAGCGGCCGCGGCCGCCGAGCGGATGGCTGGCGTCGCTATCTCGGCCGCGTCCACGGCCACCGACGTGACACCGCTGGTTGACCTGGGCATTCCGGTGGTGGCCATTGACCGGAGACTCCGAGGTGCCAACGTCGACACCGTGCTGGCCGACAACCAGCGGGGCGCCGAGGCGGCGACAGGACACCTGGTGGACATGGGGTATCGCCGGATCGCATGCATCACCGGTCCCCCCCAGGCGATGACGGCCAGCGAGCGGCTCAAGGGCTACAAACGTGCCCTGCGCCGACATGGCCGGGAGGTGCCGCCGGACCTGATCAGGCATGCCGACTTCCGTGAGCGCGGCGGCTACGACGCGATGAGGTCATTGCTCGCAGACTCCGCTCCGGACGCCGTGTTCGTGACCAACAACCTGATGACTGTCGGCGCGCTGAAATACCTGGTCTCACACGGGATTCGCGTGCCCAGAGACATAGGCGTGGTCGGCTTCGACGAGATCCCGTGGGCCGATCTGATCCGCCCCTCGCTGTCAACGGTGGCTCAGCCGACGTATGACATGGGCAGGATCGCGGGACAGTTGCTGGCCGCCCACAGTTCTTCACCGGACAAGCAACCCGAGACCGTCGTCCTGCGCACCAGCCTCAACATACGAGCTAGTTCCACCCCCGCTCCAAGCGAGCCGCGGCGGGCCCGGCAAGCGTGAAATGTCTCTGGCGTTCTGGCGTCTAGGCCGGTCGCGGCCTGAGGCGCAGGCCCTGCATGCCGCCGTCCACGGCCAGCGCGGTGCCGGTGGTGGCCCCGGCCAGCGGGCTGGCCAGGTAGGCGATGGCCGCGGCGACCTCGCCCGCGCTGACCAGCCGGCCCATCGGCTGGCGAGCGTTGAGCGCGGCCCGTTCGGCGGCCGGATCGGGCGCCGCGTCGAGCAGCCTGCTCACCCACGGGGTGTCGGCCGTGCCCGGGGTCACGCAGTTCACCCGGATGCCCTCGGCCACGTGGTCGGCCGCCATGGCCAGCGTGAGCGCGTAGACGGCGCCCTTGCTCGCGGAGTAGAGCGCGCGCTGCGGCAGGCCCGCGACGGCCGCGACCGAGCAGGTGTTGACGATCGCGGCCTGGCCGCGCTCCCGCGCCGCCTGGCGCAGCAGCGGCAGGGCCGCCCGGGTGGTGCGCACGATGCCGAGCACGTTCACGTCGAGTACCCGGTGCCACTCGTCGTCGCCGTTGTCCTCGACCGTCCCGGCCGCGCCGATCCCGGCGTTGTTGACCAGGATGTCGAGCCCGCCGAGAACCCGCCCGGCCTCGGCGACCGCGGCGCGGACCGCCGCGTCGTCGGTCACGTCGGCGAGGACCGGATAGATGCCGTCTGCGGCCCCGGGCTCGGGCTTGACCCGGTCCAGCGCGGCCACCTGCGCGCCGCGGGCGGCCAGCAGCCGGGCGGTGGCCAGCCCGATCCCGGAGGCAGCGCCGGTGACCAGGGCGGCCAGCCCGGCGAACTCGTTCGATTGCACCGTCATAGGTCCGATGTATAACGCATGCCGTGGTCGCGGGTCCAGGTCCCCGTGCGGCTCAGCCGAGCACTGTGCGGCGGAACTGGCGGACCGCCAGCGGCGCGAACACCAGCAGCATCGCCACGGACCAGCCGGCCACGGCGAGCTCGGGGTGCTGCATCGGCCAGGCGTGCACGGCGGCGGCCGGGTTCGGGTTGCCGAACAGCTGCCGGCACGCGGCGGCCAGCGCGGACATCGGGTTCCACTCCGCGACCGGCTGCAGCCAGCCCGGCATCCCCTGGGTCGGGACGAACGCGCTGGACACGAACGTCAGCGGCAGGAAGATGGTGAATCCGGCCTGCTGCGCCGCCTGCGGGCTGCGCAGGACCATGCCCAGGCAGGTTCCGGCCCAGGTGAACGCGTAGCCGAACAGCAGGGACAGCGCGAGCGCCTCGGCCACGTCGCCGGCGCCGGTGTGCACCCGCCAGCCGATGGCCAGGCCGACGCAGACCACCACCACCGCGCCGATGATCTGGGTGAGCAGTTCGGCGATCGACCGCGCCACCAGCACCGCCCAGCGCGACATCGGCAGCGACCTGAACCGGTCCATCAGGCCGGTCGACATGTCGCTGACCAGCGCGACCGCGACGCCGGGCGCGGTCTGGGCCAGGCCCATCCCGAGCATCCCGCCGATCAGGTACTCGTGGTAGCTGCCGCGGCCGGGCAGGCCGATCGCGCCGCCGAACACGTAGGCGAACATCAGGATGAAGATGACCGGCATGAAGGTGACGTTGGCGAGCGTCTCCGGCTCGCGCCTGATCCGGGCGATGCTGCGCTTGGTCAGCACCCGCACGTCGGTGGCGAAGTGCGACACCGGGCCGTGCCCGTAGGTCACGTCCCGTTCCGGGACGAGCCCGGCCGTGATGGCGGTCATGCTGCCTCACCTTCTTCCGCGTCGTCGCCGGTTCGTGCCGGCGCGCTGGCGTGCCCGGTGAGCGCCAGGAACACGTCGTCCAGCGACGCGCGCCGGATCGTCACGTCGTTGACCGGGACCCCGGCCCGGTCCAGCGCGCGCACCACCTCCGTCGTCAGCCCCTCGGCCGCCGCGACCGGCACCGACAGGCGCCGCCCGGCCTCGTCCGGCTGGATGCCGCCGGCCGCGAACGGCTTGACCGCCACGATCGCCGCCTCGACGTCGGCGCCCGCGGCCATCGCGACCTCCAGGTGCTCGCCGCCCACCGAGGACTTGAGCTGGTCGGGCGGTCCCTCGGCGATGACCGCCCCGCCGTCGATCACCGCCACCCGCCGGGCCAGCTGGTCCGCCTCCTCCAGGTACTGCGTGGTGAGCAGGAGCGTCGTCCCGGAATCCGCCAGCTCGCGGACGATCTCCCAGGTCATCGCCCGGGCGGTCGGGTCAAGGCCGGTGGTCGGCTCGTCCAGGAACAGCACCGCCGGGTAGCCGATCAGGCTGGCGGCCAGGTCCAGCCGCCGCCGCATGCCGCCCGAGTAGGTCCTGACCGCGCGGCCGGCCGCCTCGGTCAGGCCGAACCGCTCGAGCATCTCGTCGGCGCGGCGGCGGGCCGCGCTCGCGGTGAGCCGGCTCAGCTGGCCGATCATGACCAGGTTGGCCCGGCCGGTGAGGTACTCGTCCAGCGCCGCGTACTGGCCGGTCAGCCCGATCCGCCGCCGCACCTCGGCCGCCTGGCTCACCACGTCGCGGCCCAGCACCCGCGCCCGGCCCCCGTCCGGGCGCAGCAGCGTGGCGAAGACGCGGACGGCGGTGGTCTTGCCCGCGCCGTTCGGCCCGAGCAGCCCGTAGACCGTGCCGGCGGGCACGGACAGGTCGAGCCCGGCCAGCGCCCTCGTCTTCCCGTAGTTCTTGACCAGGCCTTCCGCCTCGATGGCGGGAGTCTCGCCCATCATCGCTCCCCGTTACTCGTACGTTGTACGTTCCAGTACGTTGTACCATAACAGTACGATGTACGAGAAGGCAAGCCGGTTGCTGACACCGGGACCCCCGGTCGTGGTCGGCGGCCCGGTTTCGGGCATGCTGTGGGCAGCGAAAGGAGCTGGCCGTGAGCGAGCCACAGGCACGCGGCGTCGATTCCCCCCGCGAGCCAAAGGGCGCCGGCGGCGACTGGACTGACGAGCGAGGAGCGAGGAACGAGCGAACGAGCGAGGAGGGCCCGCCGCCGCCGGCGGCCAGGCAGGCAAGGAGCCGCCTTACAAGGCGCCCGGAGGCGAGCGGGGAAAACACAGCGAGCGGGGAAGACACCTGGCCGTTCTACGGGTACCCGCGGTCCAGCCGGGGGGGCCGGGAGGATCCGCACGAGCGGCGCCGGGCCGAGCACATCCAGCGGCACCGGGAGCGCGGGACGCCGCCGCCCCGCCGCGACCGCGGGCTGTCGCGGGAGGAGATCGTGCGCGCCGCGATCGCCGTGGCCGACGCCGAGGGCCCGGACGCGATCAGCATGCGGCGCATCGCCCGGGAACTCGGCGCGGGCGCGATGTCCCTGTACTGGCACGTGAGCTCCAAGGAAGAACTGCTCGACCTGATGGTGGAGTCGATCGAGGCGGAGATCGAGGTACCCGAACCGTCCGGCGACTGGCGGGCCGACCTCGGAGCCTTCGCCCACCGGACCCGGGCGGCGATGAGCCGGCACCTGTGGGCCATGGAGTTCATGGGCAGCAGGCCCCCGTCCGGGCCGCACGACGCCAGGAACCTGGAGCGCCTGCTCGCCCTGCTCGACGGGCCCGCCGATGCCCGGCTGACCATGGACATCATCGGCACGGTGGCGACCTACGTGATGGGCGCGGTCATGCGTGAGGCGCAGGAGATGCGCGTCCAGCGGGACCAGGAGCGCGCGGTGAAGGGACTGACCGAGGAGGAGATCCGGGCCTCCGGCGAGCGCTACCGCGCCTGGTTCGAAGCCTCGGCCCGCTACCCGCGGATCGTCCGGCTGATGGAGGCGGGCATCGACCCGGACGACCCGGCCACCCGGGACGAGCGCTTCCAGTTCGGCCTGGACTGCGTCCTGGACGGCATCGCCGCCCGCCTGAACGCCTGAGCCGCCCGTCTCGACCCCCTGAGCACCGCGCCCTCTCGGCATGGTTGTGGCAGCCTGCACAAAAGAGTGTGTGTCCAGTCCGGGGTGATGTGACACAGTTCATGTCGCCATGGATGTGACACACCGGCGTGGTGTGCGGCATGTGTCGCCTGAGACGCGTTATGGCCTTGGTCATGACGAGACAG
>JAFARZ010000284.1 GCA_019245115.1 Streptosporangiaceae bacterium
CCCCCCGGCGGCTGCGGCCCTGCGGCCCTCGCCGCTGCCGGCCATGATCATGGGTCGTTTGCGGTAACTATTCCCGCAAACGACCCATGATCATGAAAGCGCTCGATTGGCGGCGCGCATTATGGCGCATCTGGTTGCCGACGGCAAATACGTATCCACAGCTCAGAGTGCTCTTAGCAAGTTATCCACAGGCCAGGGGTCCGGCGAGCGGAGCGCTCGGTATCCGCGCCACCGTGGAGGTGGCCCGGTGACGAAGGGTCATCGGGAACCTCAAGGAGGAGCGCAATGAGTCAGGGCGGATACGTGACCCTCATCGGCTTCGTCGCACGCGAGCCGAACCTGCGGACGACCAAGGATGGTCGTCAGGTCGCGGACGTGCGGGTGGGGGCGACGACGAGGATCTACGACAGAGCCGAGGACGAATGGCGGGACGGCGAGACGTGCTACTACACGGTGAACTGCTGGCGGCGGCTGGCCGGTCACGTGCGTGCCAGCCTGCGCAAGGGCGATCCGGTCATGGTGAAGGGACGTTTCCGCACTCACACCTATCAGGACAAGCAGAACAGGATCAGGACCGAGGTCGAGATAGTGGCGGACACGATCGGGCACGACCTCAGCCGCGGTGTCGCGAACTACATGAGGCCCGAACGTCGGCCGCGAGAGGACACTGACAACGTGGCCGGTACCGACCCGGTGGCGGCCGATGCCGGTACGGCCAACCCGGACGATCCGGCGATGGAGGGATCCGCGGCCGGGTTGGCAGCCTCGCCGTTCGCCGACCCGGGATCGGCCGAGTTCGGCGACCCGCATCAAGTCGTCGACGACCTCAATCGCGATCTGGACAGAGAAATCCTCGCCGAGGCGCAGCGCGCAACAGAGCCGGAGCTGGAAGTATCCCGCGAACCGGCTGGGGCGTCCGTGCCGTTCTGAGCCTCAGATCCAGATAACGCCTCGCACCGGTTCCCCTCTCTTCCGCGCCACTCAAGTCCGCCGGGCAACCAGGCCCGCACGGAACGGATACACTTCATATCCTAACGTAACTGTTCCGTGCGGTGCCGCCGGGATCCTTGAGACCTCCGTGCGGTATTGCCGGGGCCGGTGAGGCGCGAGGCCGCGGCCGGAGGCCCAGGCAAATTCAACGCTGTAGGGGAGTCCCGGTTTCCTACCGCACTATGCCGGCGGCGTCGGCAACATACTCGTTCGCCGACGCTCCGGTACGCATCGCACCTATAATGTTACCTAACGTGATGACGGGCCGGTCACGGGGATCCGGCCACGCCGGTGGGGCAGGAAGGCATGTCGGCAGTTCAAGACGCGATAAGGCAACGGCAGCGGGGTCTGCGGCGCCTGATGAGGTGGCCGTGGGCCTGGCCGTTGCTGGCCATGCCGATGTCACTCATCGTGTACGTGCTGGCGATCCTCGCTGTGGATCTGGCGCTCATCGGATGGGAACTCGCCGAAACACAGTGGCGGCCAGCCGATCTCGCCCTCGCGGCCGCTCTCCTTGTGGCGGCGGCCATCTGTATCGAGGCGCTCCGGCGGCTCGGCCAGCCATCCGGTGTCTCCCGTGACCTGCTGTCCGCCTGGTGGCTGCCGATCGCGCTGCTGCTGTCCCCGCTCTACGCGCTACTCGCTCCGTTCGTCGTCGGCCTCGTGCTGTACGCAAGGGGTCATCGGACTACGCCGGTCTACCGGCGCATGTTCAGCTCGGCCGCGCTCGGTCTGGCGGGGGCCGCCACCTCCGTCACCTTTCACCGGCTGTGGCCGGCGGCCGGGCATGTGTCACTGGGTGGAGCGTCGGGGTGGCTCTCCCACCCCGGAGTGGTAGTCGCCGCGATCGGGTGTGCGGTGCTGTTCGGCGTGGTGAATACGAGCATCGTCGCGATAGCCGCGCACCTCGCCGAACCGGAAGCCTCGCTGACTGGAGTGCTCTGGGACAAAGAGAGCCTTTTGCTCGACCTCACCGAGACGTGCGTCGGCATCCTGGTCGCCATCACCTGCGCGCTGAGCCCGTTGCTGCTCCTGGTGGCATTGCCGCCGGTGATCTTGCTCCAGCGTAGCCTGATGCATCAGCAGCTACAGGCAGCGGCACGGACCGATCCGAAGACCGGCCTGCTGAACGCCGCCGCCTGGCAGCGCGAGGCCGACGCCGAGGTCAACCGGGCGCTGCGGTCTAGCGGGCTCGGGGCGGCATCGGGATCAAATTCGAGCGTGGCGATGTTGCTTATTGATGTCGATCACTTCAAGCGGGTGAACGACAGGCACGGTCATCTGGCCGGCGACGAGGTGCTGAAGAGCCTCGCCGCCGAGCTAAGGCAGCAGGTCCGGGACTCCGACGTCGTCGGGCGATTCGGCGGCGAGGAATTCACGGTGCTACTGCCCCGCGCGGACGCGGCGGAGGCCGTGGGAATCGCGGAACGACTCCGGCGCAGTGCCAGCATGCTGAGCATCTTCGCCGGGGACGCGCGGATCTGCGTCACGGTCTCGATCGGCGTCGCGGTACTCGGCCAGCACGGCCGCGACCTGTTCGAACTGCTGGCCGCCGCGGACCTGGCGTTGTACCGGGCCAAGGACAAGGGCCGTAACCAGGTCTGCCTCTACGGCGGCGACGAGGCGACCGGCGCCAGACCGTAGGCTGCTGTGTATTCCCCGGGGGGAACGACCCCCCCGGTGACCCCCCCGCTTCCGGGGGGATGCCATCCCCCGGGGCCCCCTGGCCCCCTGATCCCCCGGATAGGCTTAAGGACATGCCGGAGTACATTTTTACGCTGCGCGCCGTGCGAAAGGCGCACGGTGACAAAGTCATTCTCGATGACGTCACGCTCTCGTTCCTGCCGGGCGCGAAAATCGGCGTCGTCGGCCCGAACGGTATGGGCAAGTCCACCTTGCTCCGGATAATGGCGGGCAAAGAGCAGCCGTCCAACGGCGAAGCCCGTCTGATGCCCGATTTTACGGTGGGCATTCTCGACCAGGAGCCGGAGCTCGACGAGTCCAAGACCGTCCTCGGCAACGTCGAGGAAGGTGTCGTAGAAACCAAGAAGCTGCTCGACCGGTACAACGAAATCGCCGAGCAGATGGCGACGGACTACTCCGACGAACTGCTCGATGAGATGGGCAAGCTCCAGGAGCAGCTTGACCACAAGGATGCCTGGGATCTGGACAGCCAGCTCGAGCAGGCGATGGACGCGCTGCGCTGCCCGCCGCCCGAATCGCCGGTGACGAGCCTGTCCGGTGGTGAAAAGCGGCGCGTGGCGCTGTGCCGCCTGCTGCTCTCCCAGCCTGACCTGCTGCTGCTCGACGAGCCCACCAACCACCTGGACGCGGAGAGCGTGCTGTGGCTGGAGCAGCATCTGGAGAAGTACCCGGGCACTGTCGTGGCCGTCACCCACGACCGGTACTTCCTCGACAACGTCGCGCAGTGGATCCTCGAGCTCGACCGAGGCCACGCGTACCCGTACGAGGGCAACTACTCCACCTACCTGGAGACCAAGGCCGCCCGCCTCAAGGTCGAAGGCGCCAAGGACGCGAAGAAGCAGAAGCGCCTCGCCGACGAGCTGGAGTGGGTCCGGTCCAGTCCGCGCGCCCGCCAGACCAAGTCCAGGGCGAGGCTCCAGCGCTACGAGGAGATGGCCGCCGAAGCCGACAAGAACCGCAAGCTTGACTTCGAGGAGATCCAGATCCCGCCTGGCCCGCGGCTCGGCAATCAGGTGGTCGAGGTCGAGGACCTGGTCAAGGGCTTCGGCGACCGGATGCTGTTCGAGAAGCTTTCGTTCTCCCTGCCCCGCAACGGAATCGTCGGTGTGCTCGGCCCGAACGGTGTGGGCAAGACCACCCTGTTCAAGATGATCATCGGCGAGGAGAAGCCCGACAGCGGCGTGATCCGGATCGGCGACACCGTCGTGATCTCCTACGTCGACCAGGCTCGCGCCCGGATGGACCCGGACAAGAACGTCTGGGAGGTCATCTCCGACGGCGAGACGTTCATCCGCGTCGGCAATGTCGAGATTCCCAGCCGGGCGTACGTGGCGGCGTTCGGCTTCAAGGGCGCGGACCAGCAGAAGCCGGCCGGCGTGATGTCCGGCGGCGAGCGGAACCGGATGAACCTGGCGCTCACCCTCAAGCAGGGCGGCAACTTGCTGCTGCTCGACGAGCCGACCAACGACCTGGACGTGGAGACCCTCGCCTCGCTGGAGAACGCCCTGCTGGAATTTCCCGGCTGCGCGGTCATCACCAGCCACGATCGCTGGTTCCTTGACCGGGTCGCCACGCACATCCTGGCCTGGGAGGGCGGCGCGAACTGGTTCTGGTTCGAGGGCAACTTCGAGGCCTACGAGAAGAACAAGATAGAGCGCCTGGGCGCCGAAGCCGCCCGGCCCCATCGCGTCACCTACCGCAAACTAACCCGCGGCTAATCCCGTCAAGGCTCTGCGCCCAGCCCCGGCCGCGCGGCGGATACGTAAATGATGGCGGTCATGGTTGCTATGACTACCATAACCGCCATCATTTCGCGTCGTAGTCCGGCGGCACGGTGCTACGGCCAGCTCGGCAACCACCAATCGTGTGCGGGATTATTTATCGTGGTGTTATCTCACAAATCGTAAGAATGCCAGCATAACGTGTTTTTCCGCCGCGTCGGCCCAGGTCAGTCTACGCTAGACTGCCGTGCTCGCCTGGTGAGTTACACGTATCGCCGCATACCGGGCACATATGCCGCCGTCGCGTGGAGATAGGAGCCCTCCGGAAGAAAAGGCGCCGGAAACCGGCGCCCATTCTTCCGTGGGGCCCTTTTATTCCGCGTCGTCCACCGCAATCGCCGTGCACATAACGGCCATATCCGGGCAGAACCGGCGGCCACTCGCGACATACCGCTCACTCAAGCGTAATCGATGCCTGAAATGTCGGATAAATCGGGCGGCAATCGGCGCGGAAAGGGGGCTCCGGGCAAAGGGGGCGCGGAAAGGGGCGACTCCGGGCAAAGGCGCTGAGACGACACGGGTTAGCGGACCAGGCGGAAGAAGGAGCGGAGTTCGTTCACGAACAGCTCCGGTTGCTCCAGGGCGGCGAAATGCCCGCCGGCCGGGGGCTCGTTCCAGTAACGGATGTCGGTGAAGCGCCGTTCGGCCCAGCGGCGGGATGGACGCTGGAGTTCGTACGGGAAGACCGAACAGCCGACTGGCACGTCTACCGTGTCCTCGCGCTCCCCGGATAGCCAGGCGTTCACCTGACGGATGCTTTCCCAGTACAGGCGGGCGGAGGATGCGCCAGTCCCGGGGAGCCAGTACATCATCACGTTGTCGAGCATGTCGTCGCGGGTGAGCGCGCTCCCGGGATCGGTCCATGACCGGAATTTCTCGACGATCCAGGCACACAGCAGGGCGGGGGAATCGACCAGGCCGTACCCGATCGTCTGCGGCTTGGTCGCGTGCTCCGTTGAGTAGCCGGATTCCCATTCGGCGAAGTGGCGCAGCTTGGCAAGCGAAGCCTGCTCGGCAGGGGTGAGGTCATCGAGCTTGTCCGGGTCCGGTCCGGCCAGCGGCGGGATCAGGTGAACACCCACCACATGCGACGCGTCCTGCTGGCCGATGCTGGCGCTGATGCTGGTTCCCCAGTCGCTGCCCACCGCGCCATAGCGCGGGTAACCGAGGCGTGCCATCAGCTGGGCCCATGCTCGCGCGATCTGCTCAACGCCCCACCCGGTCCGGTCCGGCTTGCCGCTGAAGCCGTAGCCGGGCAGCGATGGGCAGACGACGTCGAAGGCATCCGCTCCAGCCGACAACGGCCCCAGCACCTTCAGGAACTCGACGACCGAGCCGGGCCACCCGTGGGTGATGATCAGCGGCAACGCGAAGCGGCGCGGCGAGCGGACATGGATGAAGTGGATCGGCACCCCGTCGATCTCGGTGCGGAACTGCGGCAGTGCGTTCAGCCGTGCCTCGGTGACCCGCCAGTCGTAGCCGTCGGCCCAGTACGCGCACAGGTCACGCAAATAGCTCAGAGGGACGCCCTGGGACCAGTCGCCGACTGGTTCGGGTTCCGGCCACCGGGTCCGGCGCAGCCGGTCCCGCAGGTCGCTCAGCTCATCGGCCGGAACTCCGATCCGGAACGGGATTACCTCACCAGTCACACCTACGACCATACGTGCCGCGGCTAACCGAACCCGGTCCCGTAGCATGGCTACCAATGACCATCATCCCGGACACCAAAGACTGGACCTGGGTGCTTGAGCGCCCCTGCCCCGAGTGCGGCTTCGACACCAGCTGGTTCGCCCGCGAAGACGTGCCCGGCATGATCCTGGCCAACGCCACGGCCTGGCTCGACGTGCTGACCGGACCCACCGAGGTCCGGGCACGTCCAGCGCCAGACCGGTGGTCGCCGCTCGAGTACGGCTGCCACGTCCGCGATGTGCTGCGCCGGTACGACGAGCGGCTCGAGCTCATGCTCACCGAGCATGATCCGGACTTCGCGAACTGGGACCAGGACGCGACCGCCGTCGCGGACCGCTACGGCGAGCAGGACCCCGTCCAGGTGTCCGACGACCTGATGAGGGCGGCCCAGGCGCTCGCGGCCCGGTTCGCGGCCGTGACCGGCGACCAGTGGCAGCGGACCGGCAGCCGGAGCGACGGGGCCCAGTTCACGGTCGAGACATTCGCCAGGTACTTCATCCACGACCCGGTGCACCACCTGTACGACGTCACCGGCGTGCGCGCTGCGTTATGCGGTCTCTGCGGTGTTAAGCAGCCACGCTTCCGCGACCGGCGGCGGAGGTGGTCCGGTGGCCAGCCAGACGTTGAGAGCCTGTATCAGCGGACCAGGGTTCTTCCTCGACCTGGGGAACGCGCGACTGCTGGTGAACAGGAGTCCGCAGGCTGGTGTTCCGGCCTGTAGCGCTCGCAGCAGGATCGGGCGGAAGTCCTTCACGTTCTCCGTGAGCACCCACCTGTTCTCCGTGCTTGCCCACGCGAATATCTCTTCATCGGACTTCGAACGCAGGTCGGGCCTATCTGCGACGGCAATCACATCATGACCGAGTTCACGTAGCTCCGCCGCGATGGCGGGAGCGAACATCTCGTCCAGCAGCAATCGGGCCATGGATCGCTGGATCATGCGATGAGCTGCTGCTGGACGCGCCACGCGGATTCGGCGTGCACGGAAGCCTCTTCAGCCTCGGTGATCTCCGCATCGATTTCGTCAGGATAGTCGCCGTAATAGCTGATCGCCGTGCTGATCCGGCTGGCATCCACCGCGAATACCTCGGCAGCCGCATCGATCGCGGCGGGGCCCCGCTCGTCGACCTCGCGGAGGAATTTGATGATCTCCCAGATATCCGGGCCATAGGCCAGCGCCGCCCGGCGGCCGGATGGCCCATCCTTGAAGATGATGCCAGGGTGATCGGCCATCCGCAGCCCCTCATCGATAAGCCGCTGCGCCAGGCCGGCGACGCTGGCGCCGGTTATGGCATGAGCACGGTGCCGCAGCCTGGCAAGCAGCGAAGGACTGAAGCGAATGGACAGAGGAGTGGCCATGACTACATTGTAGTGGTCGCACTACGGTAGTGACCGGCGTGCCTGCCTCCGACGCGGCGTCAGGCGGGAAAGCGTCAGGCGGGAAAGCGTCAGGCGGGGGAGAGGCCTAGGTCGGGACGCTCCGGCATCACGTTGATCAAGCTGTGGGCGGCCATGACCAGGTAATCCCAGAACTGGGCGTCCAAGGACGGATCCAGGTTCAGCTCATCGAGCGAGGAACGCATGTGGCGGAGCCACGCGTCGCGTTCGGCCTCCCCGATGTGGAAGCGAGCATGCCGCATCCGGAGCCTGGGGTGCCCGCGCAGTTCGTCGTAGGTGCGCGGCCCGCCCCAGTACTGCATGAGGAACAACCGGAGGTGCTCTTCGGCCGGGCCGAGATCCTTCGCCGGGTAGACCGGACGGAGCACTGGATCGTCGGCGACTCCCTGGTAGAACCGGTGGACCAGACGGCGGAAGGTCTCCTCGCCCCCCACTGCCTCATAAAAGCTGACCGGCTGACTCATATCTCACAGCTTATGAGGCGCCCGCGGCGGGGGACGTCTCGGGCGCGGTGATCGCGACGACCTCCTGGGCGGGCCAGGTGATGCCGGCGGCGTCCAGCGCCGACTTGACGCGGGCGCGGAGTTCGCGGGCCACCTCCCACTGGCGCAGCGGGATGGTCTTGGCGACTATCCGCATGGTCACCTGGTTGCCGGTCAGCTCCTGCGCCCCCCACACCTCAGGTTCTTCGATCATGAGCTCGCGCCATCGGGTCTCGTTCCACACGCTGGAGATAGCCTGCTCCATGAGCAGCCTGATCCGGACCAGATCGGAGTCGTACGGGACCGGAAAGTCGATCACCGCGCGGGACCAGCCCTGAGCCTCGTTGCCGACGCTGTCGATTGTGCCGTTGTGGATGTGCCATACGACGCCGTTGACGTCCCGGAGCCGGGTGGTGAGCAGCGTCATCGCCTCCACGGTGCCGGTCGTCCCGCCGACGTTGACCATGTCGCCGACGCCGTAGTGGTCCTCGACGAGCATCAATATCCCGGCCAGGTAGTCCCGCACCAGGTTCTGCGCGCCGAAGCCGAGGGCTACGCCGAGCACGCCCGCGCTGGCCAGCAGCGGGGCGAGGTTGATGCCGAGGTCGCCGAGTACGGTGAGCGCCGCGATGCCGAAGATCACCACCGACACACCGCTGACCAGGATCGAGCCGAGCGCTCTGGCCCGCTGCTCGCGACGTTCGTTCGTTTCCCTGGACAGCAGGGCCTGGGCCGTCGCCGCCCGCTCAATGATCCGGTCGATAAGCCGGTGCATGACCGCCCGGGCCACCAGCGCGAGCAAGATGACGAACACGATCCTAAGGAAGCGCCCGACCGGGCCGGCCAGGTAGACGTTGACCGCCGCGGTGGCGCCGACGTTGTGGGTGATGTCCCAGGTAAGCCGGCAGGCGATTCCGGGGTCGCGACCGCAGCTGCTGATTAGGGTTGGCATCCCTCCATACTGGCCGATCGGCTCACCTGCCTGGCGATCCATTCCATGATCAGTGCCGGCACTCGCGGGCTCACCGGCGAACGCACCGCGCGACGGTAACCGCGCGGGCCGAGAGATCGCGGGTCGGGCCGCAGCAGATGGCTGAGATCGTCGACCACATGGCCCTCGAACGGCCCGCGGACCAGGTTGCCGATCATGTCGATGTCGCCAGGTGGCACCTGGACGTCCTGCCCGCCGGTGAGCGCCAGGACGGGAACCTCGATGCGCGCCAGGACGGGCGAGGGGTCATAGGCGATGAAGTCGCGGAACCAGCGCGCGTTGAATCGCATGCCCTGGATCCGGATAGCATCCGACTGCGACGCTTTGATGCGCGCCATTCGTTTTCGTTGCGACTGAACGGCGCCGGTGCGTGTTATCCGCAGAACAGCCTTGGCCAGCAGCGGCAGTCGAGCCACGATCATCTCGGTCTGCCAGGTAAGCACCTGCTCCCCGGACCGCGCCGCGCAGGCCACCAGCACCGCGCCGGCGACCAGATCATCGGCGGCCATCTCGGCGGCGTACCAGGACCCTTCGCTGTAGCCGATGGCGAACAGCGGCAGCTCCGCGGTCCGGTCAGCCAGCCAGGCCAGCGCCGCCCGGGCATCGGCGCGCCTGTCGTCCATACCGGCGCGTAGGTAGTCGCCGCTGCTGGCCCCGACCCCGCGCTTGTCGTACCGGAGCGTTGACACCCCCGCCTGCGCCAGGGCAAGAGCGATCGTCCGGTCCACGCCGGTCCGGAGCATCCGGCCGCCCGGAAGCCGGGCGTCCGCGTCCCGGTTGGTGCGGCCGCTCCCGGTGATGAGCAGCGCGACGGCCACCGGATCGTCCACCGCGCAATAAGTGCCGGCGATCGTGCATCCGCCGCTGTAGAACGTCGCTTCCTCGCTACGTATGCTCAACGGAATCCCTCAGATCAAGTCGTGCGACGGTGCAGTAGCCACAAAGCAACCCCGAGCGCCGTAACGGCGGTGGACAGGTAAATGCCCCCTCCGATGAGCTGTACCAGCCAGAACCGGCTGGCGGGCTGGTAGGTGACGACGAGTTGACCGCCGCTTCGCGCCACTCCAAGCACATAGTCCCCGAGGTGCCCGGTGACCGGAGGTACTGAGCTGACGCTCGCGCCCGGACACCCGGCGTGGCACGGAAGACGCACGGTGACCGGCGGCGGGAAGCGGATGGGACCGCCCAGCAGCGTCACGACGGTGGTGGGAATCTCCCAGGCGACGTACGCGGTCACCATGGCGCCGATGGTGTTACGCAGCAGCAGGCCGGCCAGCACCGCGAGCCCGAACGCGCACAGCAGCGAGGCGGTGAACGTCAGGCCCTCAGCGGTGCCCGGAACGGGCCGGAGCCTGGCGGTGACCTGATCCAGTGGCTGGTGGTACCAGGTCATGATCATGGTGACAGCCACGCCGAAGGCCAGCAGGCCGCCGGTCACCAGCCCCAGTTTGGTGACCAGCCACCTGTTCCGTGGCACGGTCTGACTCCAGGCCAGCCGCCAGGTGCCTCGCTCCAGCTCCTGGCCGAGCAGCGTGGCGCCCACCACGATCCCCAGCAGCCCGGGAACGATCAGCAACGGCACATCGCTGATCACGGCGACGCCCTGGTTGAACCTGTCGGCAAAGGACGTGATCGCCGCCGGGCAGCCCGCGCCTCCGCTCCGCGCCAGGCACAACGGAATACCGTCGGCACTGAACGCGTGGCGCATCCAGATGCCGGCTCCGATCGCGTAAATCGCCACCGCACACAGCACGGCGAAGCAGATCAGAGCCTGTACACGGTGCTGCCGCCAGGTGACCCAGATCATGACATCACGGCCGGCGAACCGTAGGAACCGTGCATCCTAAGCGGAGGGCGTTGCAGGTAACCGAGCACAAGCTGCTCGAAGCCGACCGGTTCCGCCTGCCAGTTCGGGCGCTGACCACCGGCCATCTCCGCGGGACCGGCCGCGACCAGCACGGTGGAATGGCGGTCGCTGTCGGTACGGCTGATGACGTGCCCGGGCAGTTCCGCGTCCAGGGTCTGCCGCGGCACCGTCAGCACCTGGTGCGTGCCGAGCAGGTCGTCGACGGATCCGGCCAGTTGCAACCGCCCTCCGGTCAGCACCAGCAGCCAGTCGCACAGCCGCTCCAGCTCGGAGACGACATGCGACGCGATGACCACCGTCAGTCCCGTCTCGGCGCATACGGCCATCACATCCCGCATGAACTCCAGTCGCGCGATCGGATCCAGGCTGGCCACCGGCTCGTCGAGCGCCAGCAGCGGGGCCCGCTTGGCCAGCGCGAGGGTGAGCGCGACCTGGGCCTGCTGCCCGCCGGAGAGCGCCTTTATCCGGCGCCCCAGCGGGATGCCGAGCTCGTCCATTCGCCGCCGGGCCAGCGCATGGTCCCAGCGCGGGTTCATCGAACGGCCGAACCGGAGCATGTCCGCGACGCTGAAGCCGCGATACAGCGGATGCTCCTGAGCGAGGTAGCTGACGCGGGCCAGCGTCGCCGCGGTGTGCGCGCGGGATGTCTCACCGAAGACCGCTATCCGCCCTTCGGTGGGCGCGAGCAGCCCCACCGTCAGCGCCAGCAGCGTGGTCTTGCCCGCGCCGTTGGGCCCGACCATGCCGACGACCGATCCGGCCGGTACCGAGAACGTGCAGTCCCGTAGCCCCCACACATGGCCATAGCGCTTGCCCACCCGGTCCGCCAGCAACGCGGGGGTCATCCGACGGCCTCTGTGCGCAGGTCGTGGCGGACCACCGCGATCAGCGCGGTTATCGCCTCGTCGCTGAGGCCGGCCTCCTCGGCGTCGCGGAGCCACCGCTCCAGCGAGACGCGCAGTGCGTCACTGGCGCCTGGTGCCACAGCGACCGACGTGGCGGTGATGAACGTGCCCTGCCCAGGGCGTCCCCCGGCCAGCCCTTCGTGCTCGAGCTGCCGGTAGGCCTTGACCACCGTGTTCGGGTTGATGGCCAGGTCACCAGCCACTTCCTTCACCGTGGGCAGCCGGTCTCCCTCGCGCAGATAGCCCAGCAGCAGCGACTGTCGCACCTGGTGGACGAGCTGTAGGTAGGGCGGAACGCCCGAGGAACCATCCAGCCGGAACCGGAACATACGCCTTCTTCCATCATCACATTATTCTATGATGATGGTAAAACTAGCACAGCAGGCCCGTGTGGTGCGCGGCGAAGGCGAGGACATCAGCCGACAGTTCCACCGCCCGGCTGACGGCGCGCGCGCCGTGCCCGACCTCGCCCTCCACGCGCAGCAGCACCGGCCGCCCGGAAGCACGGGCGCCATGCTGCAAGGCGGCGCACATCTTGTACGCGTGCATCGGATCGACCCGCGTGTCATTGGCGAACACGCTGAACAGCGCCGCCGGATATGCCGTCCCCTCGGCCACCCGGTGATACGGCGAATACGACAGCAGCCAGCCAAGCTGGACGGAATCCGACGCCGTTCCGTACTCGACGTTCCACGTGGCCCCGAGGCCGAACCGCTCGTACCGCACCATGTCGAGTAGCGGCGCCGAGCAGATCACCGCCGCGCACATGTCTGGCCACTGGGTCATCGCCGCCCCGACGAGCAGCCCGCCATTCGACCCGCCGTAGATGGCGAGCCGGTCCGGGGTGGTCCAGCCCTGCGACACCAGGGCCAGCGCGGCGGCATGGAAATCATCGAAGACATTCTGCTTGCGATCGAGCATGCCGGCTCGGTGCCAGTCCTCGCCTTCCTCGCTCCCGCCGCGGAGGGCCGCCACGGCGTAGACGCCGCCCGCCGCCACCCAGGCCAGGATGTTCGGCGTGTACGCCGGGGTGAGGCTGATGTCGAACCCGCCGTACCCGTAAAGGATCGCCGGCCGAGGCCCCGCCCCCGAGGCGCCCGAAGCGGCCGAGGCGCCCGAGATCACGATCATGCGCACCGCTGTGCCATCCGCCGACGAGAACGTGACCTGCCGCGCCGTCACGGTCGCGTGGCCGGCCGGCACCGCTCCGGGCGGGGCGGCCCAGGTGCTCACCCCGGTTCCCTCCGATGCGGCGTCGAACCGCAGCACCACCGAAGGCGTCACGTAGTCCGTATACGTGAACCATGCTTCATGCCCGCCCTCTGGCCGTTCGGAGGTCCCGCCGACGGTGCCGAGCCCGGGCAGCGCTACCGACGACAGCCGCGCCCCCGTCACCAGGTCGTGCACGGTGATCTCGCTGACCGCGTGCCTGGTCCAGGAGGCCAGCAGCACCGGCCGTTCCAGCTCCGGACCGTCCATGATCGCGTAGTCGCGCAGTACCGCCTCCGGATCCTCACCGATCAGGTCCTGCCACACGTCCGGCGCACCTGGATCGCCCACCGCCAGCCGGCCCCGTGGCGCATCCAGGTCGGTGAAGACGTACAGCCGTCCGTCGCGGCCCACGTGTACCGAGGTACTCGCGTCCAGGCCCACGGCCACCGGACGCAGCGAGGGAAGCTCGGGGCCCTCAGCGGACAGATCGGCCAGCCAGACGTCGGAACGCGGCGCCGTGCCACGCTGGGCCGAGATGGTGAGCCACCGGCCGTCCCTGCTGACCGAGGCGGCGTAGTAGTCGGTCTTGTCCCGGCCCTCGCCGAAGACAAGCGTGTCCTCCTCCGTGGGCGTCCCGACGTGGTGCAGGTAAACTCG
Organism: Streptosporangiaceae bacterium; assembly: GCA_019245115.1. Lineage (GTDB taxonomy): Bacteria > Actinomycetota > Actinomycetes > Streptosporangiales > Streptosporangiaceae > JAFARZ01. Next base: position 13,677 of record JAFARZ010000284.1, read on the forward strand.
CCGGTGGTACATCGTCTCGTTTTCCGGGACGGCGGACGGAGGCAGCCGGCGCACGTAGTAGAACGCCTTCCCGCCCGGCAGCCAGGCCACCCCGGAGTAGCGGCACCGGTCGATCGGGCCGTCGAGCAGCGTGCCGGTCGCCACGTCCATCACGCGTAGCAGCGCCTCTTCGTCACCGCCCGAAGAGAGCTGGTAGGCAATTAGCCGGCCTTCCTTGTCCGGTTGCCACCGGTCCAGGGTGGTGCGCCCGGACGGGTCGATCGCCACCGGATCGATGAGCGTGGCCTCGGCGTCCCCGGCCTTGGTGTACAGCACGGCGTGCTCCTGCCCCGGGTCGCGCCGCATGTAGAAGCATCGGTCCCCGCGCCAGACCGGAACCCCGACCGCGCCGGTGTCAAGCAGCGATCGTACGGACGCCGCGAGCCGGTCCCGCCCCGGCAGGCTGGCCCGATGCGCCTCGAACAAGGCGGCCTGGGCCCGCAGCCACTCCTCGCGCTCCGCGCTTTCCTCCTCGAGCCAGCGGTAGGGGTCGCTGACCTGGTACCCGAGAATGTCCTCGGTCAGATCCAGCCGGCGCGCTTGCGGATAATCCATGCAGCAAACCTTAAGAGGTGGGGAGCACCTTGTACGCTTTATAGGTGGCGGACCTTCGCACCAGAGGACACACTGGAGGCATGGAGTTCCGTTAGGACGCCCCGGCGCGAGCGGGAGGTGCAGTGCGGAGAGTGCTGCTGCTCAACGTCACGTATGAGCCGCTGACCACGGTTGGCCTGCGGCGCGCGGTGTGCTTGGTGCTGGGGGGCAAGGCGGAAGTCGTCCATGACGATGTCGGCGGTGCTATCTTGCATGCCGCCTCGTTCGCGCTCACGACACCTTCGGTGATCAGGCTGTCCCGCTACGTGCGCGTCCCGTACCGGAACCGGGTCCCGCTGACCAGGGCGGCTCTGATGCGCCGGGACAACTACCGATGCGCTTACTGCGGCCATAAGGCCGAGACGATCGACCATGTCCTGCCGCGCAGCCGCGGCGGGCAGCATATCTGGGAGAACTGCGTCGCCTCGTGCATGAGCTGCAATCACCGCAAGGCCGACCGCCTGCTTGAGGAAATCGGCTGGACCCTGGCCGTCCTGCCGGTGGTCCCGCGCGGCGCGCACTGGCGGCTGGTCGGCGCTCATTACGATGGTGATCCGCAGTGGGCCGCCTATCTCCGCGAGCCCAGCGCCGCCTTATCTTCTTTACGACGAACGTCTGTGGTAACACGATCCGGGAGCCCGCCAGCATGGAGATCAGCCGCAAGCGCCAGGACAGCACGCCCGGGCCAGGGGAACGGTTCACGGGGGCGGTCTGGATGGACGAGATCGGGTCTACCGAGCACACCACCGTGATGTCTGTGCACTTCTCGCCCGGCGCCCGCACCGCCTGGCACGCCCACCCGCACGGCCAGGTCCTCCACGTGGCCGAAGGTGCCGGGCTGGTTCAATCCCGCGGCGGCGAACGTGAGGAGATCAGGGCGGGCGACACGGTGACGGCCGCGCCAGGGGAGTGGCACTGGCACGGCGCCGCGCCGGGCACGTTCATGACGCACTTCGCCGTCCAGGAGGGCACCACGCAGTGGGACACCCCCGTCACCGACGACGAATACCACGGCTAACCCATCCCCCACCCCCCGCCCCCGTCTCCCCATCCGTCAAGGGGGTGAATGTGCCATCGCACCCCCTACACGGGGGACAATGGCACATTCACCCCCCACGGAACTCGCACGCCCCCCAACGGTCCGTCCTCCTGGCGCCAGCCCGTCCGCCCGCTCCGGCCGTCGCATGGCCCGATCCCCGTCCGCCCGCTCCGTCCGTCGCATGGCCCGATCCCCGTCCGCCCGCTCCGGCCGTCGCATGGCCCCATCCCCGTCCGCCCGCTCCGTCCGTCGCATGGCCCCATCCCCGTCCGCCCGCACTGGCCGTCGCATGGCCCGATCCCGTCCAGCGCTCCGGCCGTCGCATGGCCCCATCCCCGTCCGCCCGCCTGTACCGCGCGGGCATATCCGACATTTCCGTATTTGTGCGGGGCGGTATAGCGTCAGGCGGCGGAGCATCGCGATACGGCCGCCGGTTTTGCGGGGATATGGCTGTTATGTGGGCGGCGGCCGCACTGGACGACGCGGAATAAAAGGGCCTTGTGGAAGAATGGGCGCCGGTTTCCGGCGCCTTTTCTTCCAGGGGGCTCCTATCTTCCGCAAAGTGGCTGGCCGATGTGCCCGCTATGCGGCGATACGCGCAGATTCCCAAGCGCGCACCGCATTTGGCGAAATGCGGTATGACCGACATGTCGCAAACGCGCGTTATACCGGAGTGCTTCCATTCGGAGGGTATATGTCCACGACAATTGGCGTCACCGTCACCGTCACCGTCGCCGTCACCGTCGCGGGCCGCGGATGCGGCGGCCGGGTAGCCGTTGCCGGCCGACACGCTGACCATCGGTGTGCCCCGCCCCCCGCCCCGTCGGCTGACGGGGGTCTGCGGGTTACCATGCCGGTATGCGGCGCGAGATCTTTACCGAAGAGCACGAGGCGTTCCGTGACATGGCGCGGGCCTTCATCGCGAAGGAGATCACCCCGCACTGGTCGCAGTGGGAGCAGGACAAGATGGTGTCCCGCGACGCATGGCTGGCGGCCGGCCGGGCCGGACTGCTGGGCATCCACGTGGAGGAGAAGTACGGCGGTGGCGGCAACCGGGACTACCGCTTCTACGTGATCTTCAACGAAGAACTGGCCCGGGCCGGCGCTAACGGCCCCGGCTTCACGGTGCACAACGACATGATCGGCCCCTACCTGGACCGGCTGTGCACCCCGGATCAGAAGGAACGCTGGCTGCCGGGCTACTGCTCGGGTGAGCTCGTCGCGGCCATCGCGATGTCCGAGCCCGGTGCGGGAAGTGACTTGCAGGGGGTTCGAAGCACGGCAGTACGTTCGGGGAAAAGTTATGTCCTGAACGGACAGAAGACCTTTATCTCCAACGGTCAGCTGGCAGACCTGGTGATCGTCGTCGCACGGACCGATCCCGCGGCCGGTCACCGGGGGATCAGCCTGCTGGTGGTCGAGCGCGGCATGGCGGGGTTCGAGCGGGGCCGGAACCTGGACAAGGTCGGCATGCACGCCCAGGACACCTCGGAGCTGTTCTTCAACGATGTTCAGGTACCCGCGGAGAACCTGCTGGGGGAGGAGGGCGGCGGCTTCGTCGCGCTGATGCAGAACCTGCCCCGCGAACGGATCACGATCGGGGTCACCGCGCTGGCCGGCGCGGAGAAGGTCTTCGAGGACACGCTGGAGTACTGCAAGCAGCGCCAGGCCTTCGGCCAGCCGATCGGGAAGTTCCAGCACAGCAAGTTCGTGCTGGCTGAGATCGCGACCGAGCTGGCGGTGGCGCGCTCGTTCACCGATCGCGCGATCACGGAGCACTGCGCGGGACGGCTCAGCACCGAAGAGGCGTCGATGGTCAAGTGGTGGAACACTGAGCTGTGCAACCGCGTGGCCGACCGGTGCGTGCAGCTTCACGGTGGCTACGGCTACATGCGCGAGTACTCGGTCGCCCGGGCCTGGGCGGACAGCCGCGCGCAGTCGATTTACGGCGGCTCCACCGAGATCATGAAAGAGATCATCGGCCGCAGCCTCGGACTGTAGGCGTGACCAGGAACTTTACTGGGATGTAAACCATCTCACGATGGGTCGTGGCCAGGCAATAGGCCGCTTTGAACAATAAAGCTCACCCGGAACGGCTGGGGAGGCTTGTAGCGTTGATGTGCCGCGAGATCTGGGTGACCCTGGTCCCCCCTGACAGCTCCGACAAATTCTGGACGAGCCGCAGCACGTCACCGTGCGGAATTCTTATCTCAAAATTTCGGCGCAGGAAAGACATGCACAAGTTAACACCGTAAATTTCCTCGTCGAGAGCCTTGTCGTATTCCGCAATGATGCCGGTGTTGTCTGTCAGCAGAGCCTGAGTCACCATCGGGCTGAAGTTAGCCAGGTTACTGAGGATCTCAATATCGCCTTCATTGTAACGGCTCGTGAGAAAACTTGTGCCAATGATATCGTGCGTCAGCGGCTCTGCCGAACGCCGCAAGACGTCCAATGCGTCTTCCCGGTACCTGGACAAGAATGATCCGCCTCTGCGGAAAGCGCACAAATAGTTGCTGATGCTTGAAACCTTTAGCAACGCGCCGCTGGCCGTGTCGTAGTCGAGCCAGAGTTCTCGTGGAAATGCGGCGTCCTCGGGCCTTGGAAGGGCAAGCCTGTCCTGATCGAGGATCAGTACATCCGAGTCCGCCCACACCGCGAACTCGTATTGCTCCAGCAGGTCGCCAGCGAACTCAAGCCTGGCCAGATCGGTAAGCGGATTGATCCATGGCCTGGACTTTTCACGGATCCACGAGGGTGGACGGCTCAGGAATTCCTCATCCGCGATGAGGAGATAGCTGGCTCCGTTGCGGGAAGCCCAGGCCCGTACGCTCTGCATACAGATATCCACCCACCTGGGATGCCGTTGCGGCACCGACTGAAACACGATTGTATTTAGCATTTTACCGGTACAGGATTTCTTAATGAAAGGGCTGGCGAACATTCGGGGGCACGGGGTGTGGCCGTGGATCCAGGGGATGCGGCGCCGCTACGCGTGCGGCGCCCGCGCCGGGAACTAGGTCAGCAGTTCTGGGTTCGTAGCGAAAGCTCAGAATCTCCGGAGAGCATGAGCGTGCGGCCGGTTGCGCGCGGCGGCCACACCCCGTTATCGAGCACGCCCGCCGCATATGCCCGTGCTACCAGTTCGGTGCGGCTGCGCGCGCCGCTGCGCATCATCATGTGGGTCACGTGCCTGACGATGGTGTGCGGGCTAAGTACCAGCCGAATCGCGGCTTCGTCGCTGCTGTATCCGGCGGCGAGCAGGCACAAGACCTCGACCTCCCGGCCGGTCAGGCGCGCAGGGCCGACAACATTTCGCAGATCTTGATCCGGAGGCCCGGAAGGACGAAACGGAGCTTCTCGTCGCGTTGCGTGACGTGCTTTCCTCGCGCCCATGCTCGTCCTCGCCTCGAGCCGGCTTCCATCATCCCCGTTATTCAGCACCACACCGTGAGGTTACCAACCGTCACGCAATGCGACAAGGGGCATATCGGGCCAAGCATGCACAGAGTGCAAGTTCTTGGGATAGACCTGCTCATCTGGAGCGCACAAGTATGACATCGGGGGATCGATCCGCTAGATGCGGCATATGGCGTGCAGTCAGCCAGGATATGGAGGAGGGCTGAACGGAATAAACATGTGATCTGTCAAGCAGGCATATGTGTACCTGAATGCGTCACCAAATATGTCACGCTATCTGGGATTGTCTTTCACCGGTTTACCCGCTGAAGCTGAAAGTCAGCAAAATCACGCGGCGGCCGATCCTGCCGCATTCATGGTTGACTGTTCCGCTGGGATCAGCGTAGATCCTTCTTATGGCCGGATTTCACGACCTGAAGTTCTGGCTATATGCAGCACTGAACACTTGTACCAACAGTGTGACTGTGTTCATGATTCTAATGTCGCAAATTGGGGGTTATTTAATCGGCGGCGGCGCCGGTCACTTATGAATTAAACAGGGGACGAGCGTATCCCGTAGGAGGAGAGACTTATGTCCGACCGCCCGACGTCCGAGAGCTTTACAGCGACCCTCGCCGACACGAATGATCTGTCGCAATTTCTGGCCGAGGTGCACGCGAACGATCTCAAGCGCACTACGTGGGTTCCGGTGGATTCTCTCACCGCCGCGGACACACCCCGCCTTGAGGGCCTCGACCCCGGGCATGCCGCGGCGCTGGCGGAGATTGAGGGCGAGCTTCCGCCTATTCTCGTGCAGCATTCCACCATGCAGGTCATCGATGGCTTGCACCGGCTCGACGCGGCCCGGATACGAGGCGATGCCCAGGTTCAGGTGTTCTTCCTCGACTGCAACGATGACCAGGCGTTTCTCCTCGCGGTGGCGGCGAACATCCGGCACGGGCTGCCGCTCACCCTCAGGGACCGGCGCGCCGCCGCCGCCCGGATCATCAAGCTTCGGCCGGACGCCTCGGATCGATGGATAGGTGAGCTGGCGGGGCTCTCGTGGAAGACTGTGGCGGCCGTACGGCGGGACGAGCCGGGCATGGCGGCTGGGCCGACGCACAGGATCGGCCGCGACGGCCGCGTGCGGCCGCTCAACGCGGCGGAGGGCCGGCGGCTCGCGGGCAGGCTATTCGCCGATAATCCGGATGCGTCGCTCCGCCAGATCGCCCGGAACGCGGGTATCTCGGTGGGGACGGCGCGGGACGTGCGGGAAAAGCTTCGTCAGGGTATCGATCCTGTTCTGCCAAAGCGGGAGGCAAGTCCCAGCAGAGGCAACAGCGAACCGCATGAGGTAGTCCGGCGGCACGGCCTCGTGGATTACGAACAGGTGCTGCAAAGGCTGCGGCGGGATCCGTCATTGCGATACACCGATTCCGGCAAGACGCTGCTGCGGTGGCTCCGCCCGCCACGCCTGGTCAGCTCCACCGACTGGAAGAGCGTCATCGATTCCATCCCGCCGCACCGCATTTCCGACATGATGCAGATCGCGTACAGTTGCGCTGCCGCCTGGGATGAGTTCGGCCAGGAGCTCGACCGGCGCAATCGTGAGGTGGGATGACCCGAGGGCCTGCGTGCGTGTCACACCGGGAAGCCGGGGCCCGCGGCAAGCTTCCCGATGACCGAGCCAAGCCCGGCGGCCAGCCGCTGCCCCACCCCGCCGGGCAGGCTGGGCGAACACTGGATGAGGACCCGCAGGCCGCCGTGGTGCGGCAGGGCGGAGAACTCCAGGTCGAACCGGCTGTCGATGCCCGGGGGCAGGATACTCAGTTCCAGGTCGCCGACTCTGGCGGGCGGCGGCAGCTCCGGCAGCATCTGGAAGACAATATTCTCGACGCGTCGGCCGGCATCCTCCCGCGGGCCGGCGGACGGAAGGAAATGGGCAAAAGCCTGATGAGCCAGCGCGGCATTTACCGTGCTGCTGGTATTGCGTATTAGGTGCGCGAAAGTCGATCCGTTCCTCAGGCGGGTCCGGAGAACGAGCATGTTAGCAAAGAACCCGACCGTACGCATGACCTCTGGTCGCACCCGGTTGGCGAAGGGGCTGGAAACTGCGAGGTCCGTATCTCCCGACTCGCGATGCAGGAGGAGGTAGTAGATGCTGAGCATCACGGTAAACGGCGTGGTCTGCTCCGCGCGCGCGGTTTTCCGTATCCGCCCCCAGTCTTCGCTGCCCAGGTCGAGCTGGATGGTTTCGGCGCAGGGCGCGCCCGCGGCCGGCGGCTGACCGGCGCGATATGCAAGGCCGGGCGCCCGGGTGCCGGCTAGCTGCCGGTTCCAGTATTCGCGATCCGCCTTCTGCCGTTCCATTGTCGCCCTGCGCCGCTGCCATTGCACGAAGTGGCGGTACTGCCAGCCGGGCCGTGGCAGGTCGGGATGGCGGGAGAGCAGCTGCAGGAGCTCCTCGAGGACAACGCGGCATGACCATGCATCGGTCACGAGATGATGCGCGTTGATACACAAGATATGCTCGTCCGGAGCCAGGGCCCACAGCGTGACGCGCAGTGGAGCTGATCTGGGGTCGATCGGGCTGCGAACCTCGGCCTGAACGACCTCCGACGGCTCTGGTACCGACGGCGGCCCGCACTGTTTCACGGTGATCGCCTGCGACCGTGGCTCGTGGATGAACTGGGTGAGCAGTCCGCGGCTGCGGCCGAAGGTTGTACGCAGTGACTCGTGACGCCGTATGACCGTGTCGATCGCGTGCTGCAGCTGACCGGTGTCAAGCGGGCCGCGCAAACGCAGGAGTAGCGGGTAATTGAGCCTGCCGTTGCCCGCGTTGTAGTGGTTCATGAGCCAGAGAATTCGCTGGCCGGGCGAGGCTGGTGCTTCGGCGATGATCACGCTGCTGGCCTGGGCCCCTCGTCGGCGCGCCGCGGGCGGTACGTCGTCCGTCTGCCGCTGGAGATGAAAAGGCTCTCGCCCGCCTCCAGCACGTCGCTGGTATGCCAGACGCCGCGGGTGTTGATCATCGCGTGTCCCGGCAGCAGGGAGATCGTATGGTATTCACCATCGATTTCCTGAATTACATCGCATCTGCCGGACAACAAGACGACCAGCTCGTCGCCGTTCGTGTGACACTCCCAGTGCGTCCACGTTTTGCGGAGCGGAATTATACCCACGAGCCGCCCTTCGTCGCGGTCCTGTTTGAACATACGCAGGTACTCCGCCATATATTCTGCTGACCAGGAGAAGCCAGGAAGCGGTCGCACGATGCTGCCGAGGCCGAGGTGCACGTAGGTCTTGGTCAAATCAAATGCGTTTTCCGCCATGACGGCGATGCTAGCCGCGCGCGGCGCGCGCAGAAACTGTGCCGAAGCACAGGTCATGATCGCGTGTAGCGAGCGTTGCCCGTACCGAAGTACCGTTCGCGAAGGGTAGGCTCGGCTGCGTCATATTGCTTCCTCAGTAGTCCGCGGCGCTGTAGTTCGGGCACCAGCAGTTCGCACATGTCACGCATTCCGCGCGTCGGTGGGCAGGGCATCAGGTTGAAGCCGTCGACGCCGGTTCGCTCGATCCATTCCACCATGCGGTCGGCGACCTGCTCAGGCGTGCCGTAGAGCATGAGGCGGGTGTACGGATGGGGCCGCTGCGGCGTCGCGACGAAATCGCGGAGATCGCCGACCGTCGGGTCGAGCTTTCCGGAGGCCTGCTCGACGAACTCGATAACGGAGTGCAGGTCCTGCGCGCGCAGCGCTGACACGGGGGTGTCTTCGGCGTACGCGGCGAGATCGACGCCGGACCAGCCGCACCACTTGGCGATCAGGCCGCCTTTGCTGCTCAGGCGCAGGTAGTCCGCGGCGCGTGCCCGAGCCTGCTCGCCGTCTTCGGCCACGATCAGGCACATGCCCTGAAGGACCTTGAGGCGGCTCGGGTCCCGCCCGGCCGCCGCAGCACGGTGGCGCAGGTCGGTCACTAGTTCGCGGCCCTGCCGGAACCCGCTGAGCGTGACGAACACGACTTCCGCGTGCCGCGCGGCGAAGGAGCGACCGCGGCTGGATGCGCCCGCCTGGTACAGCACGGGCGTCCGCTGCGGCGAGGGTTCGGCCTGGTGCGGCGCCGAGAGGGTGAACCACCGGCCCGCGTGCTCCACGCGGTGTACCCGGGCCGGGTCGGCGAAACTATCCGACTCACGGTCCAGGACTACGGCGCCGTCCTCCCAGCTGTCCTCCCAGAGCCTGACGACGACATCCAGGTATTCGTCGGCCCGGTCGTAGCGCTCGTCATGCGGGATATCGGCGGACAGCCCGGTTGCCCGCGCCAGCCGCAGGTCCGAGGTGACGATGTTCCACCCGATGCGGCCGTTCGTCAGGTGGTCGAGCGTCGAGAAGACCCGGGCGCACTGGTAGGGAGCATGGTATGAGGTTGAGTAGGTGACGGCGAATCCCAGATGCCGGGTGGCCGCGGCCGCCGCGGGAATGACGAGCACCGGGTCAATGGCCGGAATCTGGACGGAGTGGCGGACCGACGGGCCGATTGAGCCGTGGTAAGTGTCGTATACGCCGTGGATATCGGCGAAGAAGAGCGCGTCGATGCAGGATTCTTCGAGCTGCCGGGCAATGCTGATCCAATACTCGAATGAGCGGTATCCGGTAGCGGTCTGATCGTCCGGATGCCGCCACATTCCCTCGAACAGCGGTGCCGGGATGCATTGGGTGAGAACGTTCACGTGCATGACAGGACCTTTCTGTTTGCCTAGCATGCAGAGTGCTCATCCTCCTATTCTCGCGTTGCATGGTCTAGGCCGGGAAAGCGCTTAATGATGCTGACCTATTCACCCGCCCGGCAGTGGCGGACGATACCGGACATCGTGATCGCCTGTGCCGCGCAACGACCGGACCTGGCCGTTCTGGCCGATTCGTCCGGCGGCTGCGTGACAGCGGCCACGCTGCTCGAACGTACCCGCCAGGGGGCGTATGCGCTGACCGCGCGGGGGGTCCGGCGCGGCCAATTCGTGGCCGTGGATACCACCTCGCTCACCTGGGCTCAGGTAGCCGTCGCATACCTGTCGGTCGTGTGGCTGGGCGCCACGGCCGTGATGGTCATGGGAGCCGAAAGCGAGCGCGTCGCGCTCGGCCAGGTGGGCGTCACGGCGCTGATCACCGCGTGCGAACGCGAGCTGACGGCGGGGGAGTGCGTGCCGCTGGCCGAACTCAGCACGGCCGGGGCGCGGGCCGGGGAGCCGGCGGCCGCGCCCGGCGATCTCCTGGACATCGTGTTCACCTCGGGAACGACGGGGGACCCCAAACCGGTGACCTCGACCCACGCGCAGTGGTCCGGCCTGGTCCGGCCCGAGATCATGGCCAGCCGCGCGCGGCGGGTGGTCGGCCATACCGGGATACCCATCGCGCTGTCCGGCGGGCTGCACGGGGTCATGCTCAGCCACCTGGCACGCGGTGTGACCAGCCTGCGCGGGGAGGCGGCCGCTGATCTGCTGGACGGCTGCCGTGCCCGCCCGCCCGCCGAACTGGTTCTCAGTCCTTATTCGGCGAAGGCCTTCGCGGGAGTGCTCGGACGGGGTGAGAGGTGGGCGGACCGGGTCACCATCATCAGGGTCATGGGTGGCCCGGTACCGGCCGCCGTGGCTGAACAGCTGGCGGACAGGTTCCCGCGCGCCCGGGTGGTCTCCCTTTACGGGCTCACCGAAGGCGGGGCGGCGCTCTGCGCGAGGGTCGTTGGCCCGCACAGCAACTCCGGTTCGATCGGCCGCCCGGTCGGCGGCACCGAGATCCGGGTGCTGGGCCCGGACGGCCGGGAACTGCCGCGCGGCCAGATCGGTGAACTCGCGGTTCGGGTCACCGGCAGGCCGGCGTCGGCCTACCTCGACTCGGCCTCCCCCAACGCGGACTCACCGGCCTCGCAGTCCTTCCGCGACGGGTGGGCCCGGACCGGCGACATGGGATACGTCGCTCCCGATGGTGAGTTCCGCCTGGTGGGCCGGGATCTGGAGATGATCTTTCTTCGCGGCGGCCGCCTCCGCCCGGAGGCGGTCGAGGATATCTTGGCGAGGCGCATGCCGCCCGACACCGAGTTCACCGTGGTCGGCCTGCCGACCCAGGGCGGATTCGACCGTATCGCGGTGTTCATCGCCGGCGACCCGGATAACCCGGGCATGACCGCGCTCGCGGGCACCCTGGCGGAGATGAAAGGACCATTCCGCCCCGCGCTGATCAGGATTCTGCCTGAACTTCCGCGTGGCCCTTTCGGGAAACCGCTCAGGAGGCAGCTGGCCATGTACCTCGGCGCAGAAGGCAAGCTATTACGTCTGGCCGATCCGCGCCGTTCCACATACATTATCCGTGCTATTCGCGGCAAACTGAAAGGCGGCAGACCCATGGGCCGGTCGATTGAGCGCATAGAAACGCCAGCGGGTGACCCGGCCTGGCAGGTCTGCGGGTACGCCGACGTCAAAGCGTTGCTGGCGGATCAGCGGGTGGGCAGAGGTCACCCGGATCCCGGCAGTGCGCCCAGGTACTCGAAAGAGGATCTGTCGGGGCGGCCCGCGGGCGGCAGCGAGTCTGAGTACGCCGACCATGCCCGGTGGCGGAGGGCCATGACCAGGGTTTTCTCGCCGTCGAGCTTCGAGCGCCTGGCGCCGGCCATACGGGACATCGCGGAACGTTCCGTCCGGCGGCTGGCTGCCAGGAAGCCACCGGTCAACCTGAACGAGGAATTCTCTACGCCACTGGCATCCGAGGTGATGTGCGAACTGCTCGGCATGCCGACCGAGGATATCGGGCTTTTCAAGGCGTGGACCGAGGAAGGCGCCCAGAACAGCGATATAGAGCGCGCGATGGGCGGCATAACGCGTCTGATGTCGTACGTGGCCGATGTGGTCCGCCGTAAGCGGGAAAACCCCGGAGACGATGCGGTATCGATGCTTCTCGCCGCGGAAAGCCACCCGTCGAAGGTTCATGAGGGAAAGATCGTCAAGCTGGTCGGCGGCATGCTGGCCTTCGGCCGCGAGACGCCGGCTTCGGTGATGGACTGGGGAGCCATGCTCCTGCTCACGAACCCCGATCAGCGGCGACTCCTCCAGGAGAACCCGGCTCTCGCGACGGGCGCAGTGGAGGAGGTGCTGCGTAAATTCAAGCCGCCGGCGGCCACCGACCGGGGGCTGCTGCGTTACGCCCACACGGACATCGATGTCGGTGGGGTCAGAATCCGCACCGGGGACATGCTGCTGCTCGACGTGATGACGGCCAATCATGACGACGAGATTTTCCATGATCCGGACAAGTTCGATATCAAGCGCGATCCGAACCCGCACCTGACATTCGGTCACGGATTCTACATATGTAATTTCACGAAGCTTGCGCGGCTCGAGATCGGCACCGCGCTCGCGAGCTTGTTCAGCGAGCTGCCCGAATTGCAGCTCGCTGAGCCACCGACTCAGCTTCAGCTAAAAGATCATCTTCGTACCGGAGGCCTGGAGAGACTGCCTGTCACCTGGTAAGCGGCGCCGGGCGGTCCGCGCGATATCCGGACACCGGCGTCCCCGGCACCAACTGGGCAAGATTCCCAGTTGCACAGGCTACGCCGCCCAGTTGCGGTCGTTGCCGGATGCTCCTGTCGCTGACATCCTCGGAAACGGTGCGGCCCGGCCGCGGAACGCGGGAGTCGTGAGGACGAATGGACTTCGAACTCGGCCATATCTCGCCGGCAGGCATGCAATTCACAGAGCTCGCGGATAAGCATTCGGCGGAGTTTGCCACGACGGCGGACCGTCATGACCGGGAAAACATTTTTCCGATGCAGAACTGGGAATCGATGCGGCGCTCGGGATTCCTTTCCGCGACGGTGCCCGAGGAGCTGGGCGGAATGGGAGTGCGTGCCATTCATGATCTGGTCGTCGCGATCAACCGGCTGGCCCGCGGTGACGGTTCGACGGCGATCGGCGCCGCGATGCACACGACCGCGTTCTGGTATCTGGCCAAGCTGCTGAGGCGGCCGCCAGCGGCCCTCGGTGACCAGCGGTTCATCGTGGGCCTGCGGCTGATCTTGCGCCGATGCGCACGGGGCAGGGTGGTCGCATGCGTCGCGATCTCCGAGCAGGGGACGTCGCTCGGCGAGCCACGGGCACTGGCCGCGCCAGAAAGGGACGGCTACCGGATCACGGGGCGGAAGTACTTCTGCACGAATTCCCCTGCCGCGACGGTGTTCCTGAGTTCGGTGCGGATCCCGGCCGGCGGAGAGCGCGACACGCTTGGTTTCGCGCTGATCCCGCGCGAGACGCCCGGCGTGACGGTGGTGGCGGACTGGGACGCGCTCGGCATGCGCGCTTCCGGCAGCGGGGCGGTCGTCTTCGACTCGTGCCACGTACCGGAGGGACTGGTGATGCCGGGCGGTCCCGTGGGCGCGCTGTCCGCCGAGATCCTGCCGCTGACGATGACCGGTGCGCTGGTCCTGGCCGGGGCGTTCCTCGGCATCGCCGAGCGCGCCCAGGGACTCGTTGTCGACGCCCTTTCGAGGAGGCATGCCGCTTCGGCCGGTCCGCCGTATGCCCGTCCGGGGGTGACGGAGATCATCGGCGAGAACGAAGCTGACCTTGCCGCCAGCCGGGCCGTCATCAGCCGGACGGCCGTCTTGCTGGATGAGCATCTTGATCCGGCCGGCGAGCCTGCCGTCCCGCTGGCGGAATTGCATGAGCTGATGAAAGAGGTGCAGTCCGCGAATATGGTGGCCAAACATTCGGCCATAGCCGTTGTCGATCGTGCCCTGACTGCTTCAGGCGGAAGCGGATACCTTACTTCTAATCCGCTGTCCCGGCTGTACCGGGATGTCAGGGCCGGACTGTTCATGCAGCCGTTTTCCGCGCTGGATGCCTTCCAGTACATTGGGCGCGTCAGGCTCGGCGCGGATCTGGGACCGGATCTTTAGTATTTGCTCGACGGGACTGGAGTCATCATCGCTATGAATACACCCGCGATTTTTATACGGGCATGTTCGGTTTCGGACCTTCCGGACGAGGGTGTGATCGGAATTACCGTGGAAGACACGCCCCTCGCGATCGTCCGCACCGGCGGCGAGGTATTCGCCCTCCACGATGTGTGCGGGCACGACGAACTGCCGCTGTCAGACGGCGAGATCTATAATCATACGATCGAGTGCGCGGCGCATGGCTCATGCTTCGACCTGCGGACCGGAGCGGTGACTCGCTGGCCGGCGAGAAACCCGGTCCGGACATTCGAGGCGAAGATCGAAGGCGGCGACGTCCTCGTCTCGCTTGCTCCCCGCGAATAGCCATACCGGGGGAATCCGGCCGCTGCTAGATGGATGAGGTGAGCGAGTCTTGGCGCGTGACCAGGTATCCGATGCCGCCGGCTTGCTGGCCAGCCTCGAAAGCATAGGAATTCAGCTCTGGCTGGAGGACTCCAGACTCCGTTACCGGGCGCCGAAGGGGCTGATGACCCCCGAACGCCTGGAGTCGCTCCGTGCCCGGCGCGACGAGCTGATCGAGATCCTGCGGTCGGAGGCGGAGCCCGCCGCGGTCGTCCATGATCCGCGGGACCGGTTCATGCCTTTCCCGGTGACGGACGTCCAGGACGCTTATCTTCGTGGCCGGAGCCCCGGCTACCCCTATGGCGGGGTGGGCTGCCACGGCTACGGCGAACTCCGCTTCACCGATATCGATCCAGGCCGGCTCGACGCCGCATGGAATTCGCTTATACGACGACATGACATGCTGCGAGCGGTTGTCTCGGCGGACGGCACGCAGCAGGTGCTGCCCGAGCCTGGGCCGTACCACATCGGCGTGCATGACCTGGGCATGGCGAGCGACGGCGAATTCGCGGCGGCGGTAGAGGCCAGCCGCTCCGAGATGGATCACCGCGTCTACGAGCCAGGTAAATGGCCATTGTTCGATTTGCGTCTCACTCTCGCCGGTGACGCCGCCATACTGCACTTCTCTGTGGACTTCCTGATAGCGGATTTCGTCAGCCTCCAGATCCTGCTCGGGGAACTGGAGGCCGAATACGGCGAGCCGGGCTCGGTCACGGACGAGCTGGAAATTACTTTCCGCGATCTGCAGCATGCGATCCGGGCAGGATCGGCCCGCGCCGCTGAACGCGACCGCGCGTACTGGATGGAGCGCATCGGCACGTTGCCGGATCCACCCGGGCTTCCCGTGTCGCCGGCGCCGTCGGCCTCGCCTCGCTTCACGCGGCTGCCCGGGCGGCTTTCCGGAGCCAGCTGGTCCCGGCTGCGGCAGCATGCGAGGCAGTATGGGGTGACGCCCAGCTGCGCCGTCCTGGCCGCGTACGCCGAGGTGCTCCGGCGCTGGAGCAGGCAGCGCGAGTTCACCGTCAACGTCACGGTCCTGAACCGGCCGCCGCTCCACCCGCAGATCTGGCGGGTCGTCGGCGACTTCACGTCTGTGGAGCTGCTGGCCGTCCGGGCGGCCGGCCAGCGGCCATTCGGCGAACGTGCCCGCGCTATGCAGGAAACGCTCTGGGAGGACCTTGATCACGGGCGCTGTCCCGGCACTGACGTGATGCGCGAGCTCTCCAGGCGGCGGACGGAAGGGCTCACGCTTTTCCCCGTCGTATTCACCAGCAGCATAGGGCTCGGCGGCCAGAACGCGGCCGGTGACCGGGGCTTCAGCCGGCTCTGCTATGGCATCAGCCAGACGCCTCAGGTCTGGCTGGACTGCCAGGTGATGGAGATCGGCGATGGCCTTGCCTACAACTGGGACGTCCGGGCGGGCATCTTCCCCGGCGGGCTGGCCGAGGCGATGTTCGGCGCGTTCGCCGACCTGCTCGAGCGGCTCGCGGACGGCGCGGCGGCATGGCAGCTTCCTGACCCGGTTCCGGTACCGGCCGCTCAGCTCGCCCGGCGCCCTGGGCGGGCCGCGGCCACCGCGGCGCGGCATCAGGGGCTGCTGCACGACCGCGTTCTCGAACAGGCGGCGGCGAATCCCGGTCGGCCGGCCGTCATATGCGGATCGCGCGTCGTGCGATACGGCGAGCTGACCGGCATCGCGGCAGCGGTGGCGGCGGCGCTCGGCGAGCACGGCAGCCCGCCAGGCTCACCGGTCGCCATCGAAATGGACAAGGGCTGGGAGCAGGTCGCCGCCGTCATCGGGGTCCTGATGCACGGGTGTACCTATGTACCGGTCAACACCGGCCAGCCGGTCTCCCGCCGGGAGCGCATTCTGGCCGACGTCGGGGCGGAGGTCGTGCTCAGCCAGTCATGGCTGATGGACGCGGCGCGCCCAGCGCGGACGGTGGTGGCCGTCGACACGCTCAGCCCGGCGGCCCGCCCCGAGCGCGTGCCCCGCGATCCTGGCGACCTCGCCTATGTCATCTACACGTCGGGATCCTCGGGAACTCCCAAGGGAGTGATGATCAGTCACGGCGCCGCACTGAACACGGTCAGTGACGTCAATGTCCGTTTCGGGGTACACGCGGGAGACAGGGTGCTCGGTCTGGCCAGCCTCGGCTTCGACCTTTCCGTCTACGACATCTTCGGCCCGCTGTCCGCGGGCGGGTGCGTCGTGCTGCCGGAGGCGGCCAGGCGCGCCGACCCCGCGCACTGGGCGAACCTGATCGACGAGCACCAGGTAACGATCTGGAACTCCGTTCCGGCGCAGCTCGAGATGCTGATGACGGTCCTGCGGTCCAGCCCTGGACACGGGGCGGCCTCGCTGCGGCTGGCCCTGCTCAGCGGGGACTGGATACCCGTCGGGCTGCCGGACGCGGCGCGCGAACGGCTCCCCGGGCTGCGGCTGGTCAGCCTCGGCGGGGCCACGGAGGCGTCAATCTGGTCCATATTCCATCCGATCGGCGAGGTCGACCGCAGCCTGCCGAGCATCCCGTACGGGCGGCCGCTGACCGGCCAAGCGGTCGAGGTGCTGGACGCGGACCTGCTGCCGGTACCGGATCTGGTGACCGGCGAGATATGCATCAGCGGCGCCGGCCTGGCCGAGGGTTACCTGGGCGACGCGGAAAAGACGGCCAGGAGCTTCGTCACGGACCCGCTCACGGGACGGCGCCTGTACCGGACCGGTGATCTCGGCCGGTATCTCGGCGACGGGAACATCGAGCTGCTTGGCCGCGAGGACTCGCAGGTGAAGATCCGCGGCCACCGCGTTGAGCTCGCCGAGGTGGAGGCCGCGATAGCCGCGCATCCCGCCGTTCGCGCCGCCGCCGTCGTCCCCGCCGGCGAGCGTCCCGGGCCGCTCGGGCTGGCGGCCTTCGCCGAGCCGGCGCAGTGCCCGCCGGGTCACGCCGTGTCGGCCGCGGAGCTGGCCCCGGTCGCCGTGGCTGGAGCCGCGCCGCTGCGCGCACGGGTCAATGACGAGGAGATGCTTGCCTTCGCGCGCGAACTGGATTCCACCGCCCTGCTCCAGATGCTGGCGGCGCTGACCGCCAACGGCCTGTTCGCTGACGGGGCGCCGCACACACTCGACGAGATATTCGAACGTGCCCGCGTCGCCCCCCGCCACCACCGCCTGGTACGGAGATGGCTGCGAGCCCTGCGGGAGAACGGCCTGGTCCGCCAGGATCCGGCCGACGGGTCGTATACGGCGGCCGCGACGGCGGACGCCACGGCGGTCGCCGCGGGCTGGCGGCGTGTGTCGGAACGGCTTCCCCAGATCGAGGACCGCACGGAGCTCATCAGCTACTTCAGGGCGACGGCAGATCATCTCCCCGAGCTGCTGGCCGGTGAACTCGATCCGCTGACCCTGCTGTTTCCCGAGGGCAGGACGGAGATCCACGAGGTCGCGTACAACGCCATGTTCCTCAGCCGGTATCTCAACAGGCTGCTCACATCGGCGGCCTGTCACCTGGCGGAGCAGCACGATGCGGCCGTGCCGCTCCGGGTGCTCGAGGTCGGCGCGGGGGTGGGCGGGACCAGTGCCGAGCTCATTCCGGCGATCGCGTCGTTCGGGGCCGACTATCTGTTCACCGACGTCTCGGAGTTCTTCCTCAACAACGCGAGGGTCCGCTACGCCAGCTGTCCGTGGGTCGGCTACGCCCGCTACGACATGAACAGGGACTTCCGGGCCCAGGGCCTGCTGCCTAATTCCTACGAGCTCGTCGTGTGCGCCAACGTGCTGCACTACGCCCGTGACGCGGCTGACGTGCTCGGCCGGCTGAAGCAGCTGCTGGTGCCGGGTGGCTGGATCTTGTTCATCGAGGCGACCCGGGACAGCTACCAGATCATGACCTCGATGGAGTTCCTGTTTGACGAGAGCTCGGGCGATTTCGAGGATGTGCGGCGGCTACGCGAGCAGACATTCCTCACCCGCGGGCAGTGGCTGGAGATTCTCGATGCGGCCGGCGCCGACAGCGTGCTGAGCCTGCCCGAAGCCGATCCCATCACCGACGAGATGGGCATGCACTTCTTCGGGGCCAGGTTCAAGTCCGGCCGGTCCCGGATCACCGCTGAGGATCTCATGGCGCACCTGGCGGAGCAGTTGCCCGGCCACATGGTGCCGTCCGCGGTCCAGGTGGTGGATGCCCTGCCGCTCACCGGCAACGGCAAGGTGGACAGGAAGGAGCTCGCCGCCTGGCTGGCGGCCGGCCGGCCAGATCAGCCGGCCGGCGACGGCGACCCGCCGTGTGGCGACGTGGAAGAACGGATCGCTGCGGTCTTCGAACGCGTGCTCAGGGTCCCGCAGGTTGGCCGTCACCAGGCTTTCTTCCAGCTAGGCGGTGACTCTCTGCTCGCCGCCCAGCTGGCCGCCGAGATACGCGAGACCGTGCCCGAGGCCTCGGCCGTCGGCTACGACGATCTGCTGCGCCTCATCCTGGATAACGCGACGGTCGCCGTTGTCGCGGCCCAGCTCGCGATGGCGGAGCCCGATCGGCTCCCCGCGGAATCCGGCTCGCCGGTCGTCAGGCTGGGCGATGGCCCTGGCCTCACCGTGCTCGTCCACGACGGAACCGGGACGCTTGCCGCCTACGGGCCGCTCGCCGAGGCTCTCGACGGCAAGACGGGGCTCATCGGCCTGCTGATGTCCGACCGGGACGCGTATCTTGGCACCGCCGCTGACGCTCTCATCGATCAGATCGCGGCTGTTTACACAAAGGCCCTGCTCTCAGATGGTGCCGATCAGCTACGCCTCGTCGGGCACGGCTTCGGCGGGATACTCGCCGCCGAGCTGGCGCGTCAGCTCGGCGAGGCGGGCCTGGCGGTGACGGGCCTCACCGTCATCGCCGCCGCGCCGCCGCCCTGGCCTGCCGCGGACGAGCAGCTCGCGGAGCGCCTGTTCTGGCGTGAACTCGGTGCCGGGGAGCCGCCAGGGCCGCGGCTGCGCGAGGAGCGGTTCGCCGCCCTGGCGGGGCTGGCACCGGAATCGAGGCTGGAAGAGACGTACGAGGTGTTCCAGCACAGTATGCGGGCGGCCGCGGCGCACCTGCTGCTGCCGTACGCGGGCGACATCACGCTGATCCGCCCGGTGCCAGGCAGCTGGTGGCCCTCACTCCCGCAGGACATGGCGGCCTACTGGAGCGACGTGTGCCTCGGCGACCTGGATATCGTCGATCTCGCCCGCGATGACGCCGGCTTCATCAGGACAGCGGCGCCGGTCCTTCCTGACCTGATCGCCGGCCGTCATGCCCGGTGAGAGCTCGCGCGGCGCGCCGCTCATCGGCATCCTCGGCGCCGAGGGAGCGGTCGGCGGCGCGGTGGCCAGGGCTCTGGCGGGCACGGACGGCACAACCCCGGGCCTGGATGCCCGGCTGCGCCTCGGAACCCGCAGGCCCGAGGCCGTGCCGCGGCTCGGCCGCTGGTTCCCCGGCCGGGCGGAGGCCGTCTGCGCGGACGTCCGCGACGATGCGAGCCTCGCCGGTTTCTGCGCGGGCTGCCGGGTCGTCATCAACTGCGCGGCCCCGGATGCCCAGCACCGGAGCAGGGCGGCCGCTGCCGTCCTGCGGGCGGGAGCGGATTACTTGGACCCCGGTGGTGGCGACGCGCTGCGCGGCCAGCTGGAAGGGCTGGCCGCCGGGCGGACCGCGGTGCTCGGCGCCGGCGTGCATCCGGGCCTGTCGGCGCTGATACCCCGCTGGCTCGCAGCACAGGGCCTGGGGTTTCCGCTCGTCCTGACGTCCTACATCGGCACCCGCGACCGGATGACCCGCGCATCCGCGACCGAGTTCCTGCTCAGCCTTACCGAGGGACACGGTGAGGCGCACGCGATGTGGCGGGCCGGCGCCAGGCACTCCCATGCGCTGGAGCCGCTGCACGAAACGGACCTTCCCTTCTTCCCTCCCGCCGTGCTCGCCTACCCGTACCTCACCTTCGAGGCCGAGCGGCTGGCCAGGCAGCTGGGCCTGGACGAGGCCCGCTGCTACTACGTCTTCGAATCAAGCGGAAAGATTCTGACCGTGCTCAGCCGGCTCGGCGGCAGGCTGCTCGCGGACGCGGACGTCGACACCCTGGTCGACGAGCTGATCCAGGCGGCCGATATCGAGATGTTCGCCCGGAAGCCCGCTCAGCAGCTGGTCTTCCAGCTGGACGGGGAACAGTCCGGACAGCGTGCGAGCCGGGTCGCCGTGCTGCGGGCATCCAACACCTATGAGCTCACCGCGACGGTCCTCACGCTGGTCGTGACCGAGATTCTGGCGGGAACGCTGCCCGGGGGCGCCAGCTTCGCCGCCGAGACGCTCGATCCGAGAGTGGTCACCAGGCTGGAGGGCATGCCGGGGGTCATCGGAATGCACGTGCTCGATCGTCCGCTTCGCGCCTATGCTCACGTCGATCAGGGGGTGGTGTGAGTAACCCCGGGGAATGGCGGCCTCGTGTCCTGATCTGCGGAACTGGCTTCGGCCGCGTGTATCTCTCGGCCGTGCGGCGTCCAGGCATGCCGTTCGAGCTGGCCGGCATCCTGGCCCGCGGCAGCCGGCGCTCCGTGGCATGCGCACAGCGCTACCAGGTACCGCTCTATACGGAGGTCGATGCCCTGCCCGGCGGTCTGGAGCTGGCCTGCGTCGTGGTGAACGCCGGGATAAACGGCGGCCGCGGCGCCGAGCTGGCGCAGGAGCTCATGTCCCGGGGCATGCACGTCCTTCAGGAGCATCCGCTGGACCAGTCCGAACTCGCCGCGTGCCTGCGGCAGGCCCGGCGCAGCGGTGTCATGTACCAGGTCAACAGCCACTACATCCATGTGCCGGCCGTCGAATGCTTCATCCGGGCGGCGCGTCGGCTCACCGAGCGCCAGGCGCCGCTGTTCGTGGACGCCATCAGCAGTTTCCAGGTGCTGTACACGCTCATCGACATCCTGGGCCAGGTGCTGGGGGGCATCCGGCCGTGGTCGCTGACCGTCGCGCCGGAGCCCGCCGGGGCCCCCGCCGTCCTGCGCAGCGTGAACGTCGATCTTGGCGGAGTCCCTGTCTCGCTGCGCATCCAGAACCAGCTGGATCCCCGGCGCCGAGACAACGGGCCGCACATCATGCACCGGGTGACGCTCGCCACCGAGGGCGGCAACCTGCTGCTCGCCACCACACAGGGACCGGTGCTCTGGAACCCCAGGCTGCACATGCCGGAGGACTACCCGCAGGCCGTCACCGTCCGCGAGTCCGCGGCGGGCCACTTGGACCTGCCCAGCGTCCGGTGCCTGACCGCGTCGGCCGGGCCGTCCTACCGCGACGTCATCGCCGACGAGTGGCCGCTGGCGGTGGCGCGCTCGCTGACGGGGCTACGGGCCGCGATCCTGGCGGGTGGCGATCCGCTGACCGGTGGGCGGTATCACCTCGCGGTTTCCCGGCTTGTCGCCGCTATCACGGCACAGCTGGGCAGGCCCGAGGTCAGGGCCGCCGGTGACCCGGCGATCCTGGAGGCAGCGGAGGCTGTCGCGGGCGCGCCGGGCGCCGGCCGGAGTCAGCCGCTTGCGAACAGCCAGCCGAGCCCGTCCGCGAGGTAGGCGCGGGCCGAGATCGTGTCGTGTCCGGTTGGCCCGCTGTCGAAACGCACGGTCGTTCCGCGCTGGCCGAGCAGCTGCGCGAGGGCCGAGGTGCCGTCGTGGATGCCCGCGTCCCAGGCATCTTCGTACCAGCCGGCGGCGAGATAGGCCCGCTGCGGAGCGCGGTCTCCGTTGCCGAACCGGCCCAGCAGCCCGGCGGAGCCGTCGCCGGCACGCCGCACGTCCATGCTGCCGTTGAGTTGGAGCGCGGCGGAGATCAGCGCCAGGCGCGGGAACAGTCCCGGCTCCTCGGCCGCAAGCGTGGCGGCTGCCACGCCGCCCGCGCTGAAGCCGGCCACCGCGGCCTCCGCCCGCACTGGGACGCGGCGGGTCAGCTCGGGCCACAGTTCGTCGACGATGAACCGGGTGTGACCGGTACCGCTGCCGAAGTCCCGCAGCTTCGCGGTGAAGCTGTGCTCGCTGAACAGGACCGCGAGGAGCGGGGCGCCCCGCATGGATGCCGCGAGATTGTCGAGGAACGCGATGTCGTGCCATTCCTCATTCCCCTGGAGCATCACCACGACCTGGTGCGGGGCGGCGGTGGTGCCGGCCGGACGGTACAGCACCGCCTTCTTCGCGCGGCCCAGCGCACGGCTGTTCACGGTGAGCTCCTCGAAGCTTCCCCTGCCCGCCCCCGGCACATGCCTGGCCGCCGGAGCGGGCCGTGCGCCCGGAAGCGTCAGCAGCGAGTGCAGGATGCGAAGCCGCAGGCCGCGGATGTGAACCTGGACGAAGCTCGGGTTCATGCGGTCCAGCCGCCGGCCAGCCGGCGAGCGCGCGAGCTCGGCGAGCGCGGCGCCTTCCAGCTCATCGGGCGGGTCGAGGCAGAAGTGATAAGGGACGCGGGACGCCCGCGGCAGCCGGAAGGTGCCGGCGAACACCCCGTCACCCACAGCGGTCAGCCGGGCGAAGCCTGACGGCAGAGCCGGGCAGAACAACGCGACCTGCCGGGGCGCGCCGCGCGGATCGGCCAGGACGAAGGTGACATCGTAAAAGATGACATCGCAATCAGGGCTGCCCGGGGCCGGCTCGACCACGGGTCCCCGGCTGGCGCGTGCCAGGCCGAGCACCGCCGCCGTGCCGCCGTCGGCGTGTGCCTGGCGGACGGTCTCGCTGAGCCCGACGCTGATGCCCCATACCCGGCGGATCACCGGAGCGCGACACACCAGCCGTCGCCTGCCAGCAGATCCAGGCCCATGGCCGCCGCGGCACGGTAAGCGTCTTCGGGGGTATACACGATCGGCTGACCCGCGGGATTGAACGAGGTACAGGTCACGGCCGCGTGCCCGGTCCGCCTTTGCATCTCCTTCAGCAGCGTGCCGAACGGGCCGTCGTCGCCGTCGAGTACCTGCGGCCGGGCGGTGTTGTCGACGTGGATCACGCCGGCCAGCGGGCGCATGGCCGAGGCCGTGGCCGTGCAGTTGACGAGCATGTAGGGCGACGGGACGCCCGTAAAGGAGGCGGTGAACTCGTCGGCGAGCAGGGAGGGTGCCAGCGGCCGCCAGTTCTCGCGTCCCTTGATCACGTTGAGCCGGTCGCGGACTCGCTCCGAATCGGCCCGCGCGAGGATCGCCCGATTGCCCAGTGCTCGCGGCCCGATCTCGGCGCGGCCGTCGAACCACCCGCACAGCATGTCTCGTTCGAGCAGACCGTCGGCGATCTCCCCAGGCGAGATCGCGCGGACCGCGGCGCCCGCCGCGGTGAGGCGGGACATGATGTCCTCCGGTGCGTAACCGCGGCCGAGGAAAGCGCCGTCCGCCGTGCAGCCCGCCGGATCCGGGCAGACCGAGATGGCCGCCCCGATCGCGATCCCCCCGTCGTTGGCGGGCGGCGGTATGGTGAGGGTGCCGCCGTGGCGTCCGCACCATTCCGCGACTGTGGCGTTGATGCTGCAATTGAGCGCGACGCCGCCGGCCATGACCAGGACCGGTGCCGGATCGGAAACCTCGCCGAGATATGACATGATCCGGGACTCGACGACGGTCTGCACACCGAGAGCCAGATCGGCGCGCACATTGAACGACGTCCCGGCCGAGATCAGCGATCCCATCTGGATTATCCGCCGCCGCTGGAGTGCCTGGATCTCGGCGCGGTCATGGAGTTCCGGGATAGGCCCGGCAAATCTGTCATCCGGTGGCTGCGGTATGTCGCTCATCGTTTCGCGGCGCCCATACGAGGCAAGCCCCATTGTCTTGCCCTCATTCCCGGGGTGAAAGCGAAGGGCCGCCGTGGCGGCTTCATAAAGGAAGCCCAGCGAGCCCTCGATGCCGAGGTTCCACACTTTCTCAAGGCGGCCCGCGCGCAACCGGAAGAAGGCGCCGGATGTCGATTCGCCCGCGCCGTCGATCACCAGTCCGTCGACCGTGGCGCGATCCACGCCGGATGGCAGGAACGCCACGCCGCTCCAGAAATGCGCCACATGGTGGTCGGTGAAGA
This sequence comes from Streptosporangiaceae bacterium, assembly GCA_019245115.1. Taxonomy (GTDB): domain Bacteria; phylum Actinomycetota; class Actinomycetes; order Streptosporangiales; family Streptosporangiaceae; genus JAFARZ01. Next base: position 38,147 of record JAFARZ010000284.1, read on the forward strand.
CGACCGGCGTCTTATCCGGCAGCGGTATGCCCGCGGCCAGCATGGTCCGCCGGATAGCCTCGGCCTCCGAGCTTTCCCCCAGGCCCAGGCCGAGGGCGCCCGGGCGCCAGCCATGGCAGACGATATCGACGTCCCGGATGTTAATCCCGGCAATACTGAGCACTTCTTGAATAGCCAGCACGGGCTGATCGCCGGGGGCGTGCCTCCGCCGATTCAGTCTTTCCTCTTCTGCCGCGGCGACAACTTGACCATCGACCATGAGAGCGGCGGACGCGTCATGATCCGCGCCGGCGAAACCGTTGAGTCCTAGTGCGATCACGGCGCAATCATTACCTACTCTCATCCTGTACGCTATTGCGCGCGTTCAGCCAAAAGAACGGGCTTGCCGCGCTGACCACCTGGCAGGATCCTGAGCCCGTGGCTGCGGAACTACTGGAACTCCTGGATCGCGAAGGTGCGGCAATCGCGATCCAGGATGGGGACGTACCGGGCGGCCAGATCTCACGCCGGAATATGGTGGCCGAAATAGCGGCGTTCGCGGGAACCGTGTCGCCGGCCTGGCACAGCGGCCCGCCGGGCAGCGCATGGGTCGCGGCACGTGACAGGTGCCTGCAGGTCATGGCCGTGCTCGGCTGCCTGGCATGCGGGCCCACCGCGCTGCCCGAGCGGACCGGGCCGCCGCAGATGTTCGACACGCTGGCCGGCGTGTGCCCGCCAGCGCTGGTGGTGTCCGATGACGGCGACTGCGACGTGGCACGCTGGGCCGCTGCGCGCGGCGTGCCGGTACACCTGATCCGGGGCGCGCCCGGCGAGCGCATCCCGGCGGCCCGGTCGCGCGGCCCGGTCGCGGACAGCGCCCTGCAGCTCTTCACGTCCGGGACGACCGGCCCGGTCAAATGCGTCAGCCTCCGCGTGCCACAGCTTCTCGCGGCCACCGCCGGTGTCGCCGGCCGGCTGGTCCTGACCGAGTCGGATACCTCGCTGAGCATCGCCCCGCTCACCCATACGCTGGGCTTTGTCACCAGCGTGCTGGCCGGGCTCCTGGCGGGCGGCCGTGTGGCGTTCGCCGACCCCCAGCGCGCGAACGCGCTGCTGCGGACGGTATCGGCCGCGCGCCCGACATGGTGCGCCGCGTCTCCCAGCGGCCTGCGGCTGCTGCACACCATCATGAGCAGCGGCGAGGCGACGTGGCCCGGCCTGCGGTTCCTGCGCTCGAGCTCGGCGCCGCTGAGCGACGATCTCGCCGCCGTCCTCGAGGGTTTCTTCCAGGTGCCCGTCATCAACGCGTACGTCATGACGGAGGCACCCGGCGAGATCGCCTCGCAGGACCTGGCGGGTGAACGGCGCCGTGGCACCGTCGGCCGGCCGACCCTGTGCGAAGTGGAGGTCAGGTCCCCGGATGCGGGCACAGCTGCGGGCGAGATCTGGATCCGCGGCCCCAACGTCGCTGTTGCGGACCACACTGACCCTGACCACGACGGGCCAGGGCACGGGCTCTGGACGCGGACAGGTGACATCGGCGCGTTCGACGACGCCGGCTTCCTGCGGGTCACCGGCAGGACCCACGACGTCATCAATCAGGGCGGGGTGAAAGTGTGGCCGCCCGAGGTCGAGGCCGCGGCCCTCCAGCATCCCGACGTCACGGCGGCGGTGGCCTTTCCCATCCCGCACGAAGGCCTTGGCGAGACAGTGGGCCTGGTGGTGGTGCCCCGCGAGGGCCGTGCGGTCGACCGTACCGCCGTGCGGCGCCTGCTCATGGCCGACCTGCCGCGTGACAAATGGCCGAGCACCATCGTGGTCCGCGGCGAGGTTCCGCTCACCGCGCGAGGCAAGGTCAGCCGCCGCCGGATGTGGCAAATGCTCGGAGTTGAGGCACGTTGAACCTGTACTGGTTTCTTCCCGCCCACGGAGACGGGCGCGGCCTCAGCCGCCGGAACGGGGAAGGACCGCCGCAGCGCGCCCCCGACCTGTCCTATCTCGCCCAGGTGGCGGGGGCGGCCGAGCAGCTCGGGTTCGCCGGCGCGCTCGTCCCGGCCGGCATGTTCTGCGAGGATCCGTGGCTGATCTCGGCGGCGCTCGCCCAGCGCACGGCACGCCTGAAGTTCATGGTGGCGCTGCGGCCTGGGCTGATATCGCCGATGCTCGCCGCCCAGATGGCCGCCACCGGCCAGCGGATAACGGGCAACAGGATCGAGCTCAACATCGTCGTCGGCGGGGACCCCGACGAGCAGGCGCGGTACGGCGATTGGCTCGATCACGAGCAGCGCTACGCGCGGGCGGCCGAGTTCCTCACGATCGTCCGCGGCGCGTGGTCGGGCCGCCCGTTCGATTTCTCCGGAACGTACTTCCGGGTCAAGGGGGCGGTGGTGCGTGGCACGCTGATGGCACCGCCCGTTTTCGTCGGCGGCTCCTCGCGGGCCGCGCAGCAGGTCGCGGCCCAGCTGGGCGACGTGTACCTGGCGTGGGGCGAGGTGCCCGGCGAGCTGGAGGAGCTGTTCGGGACGGCGCGGGACGCCGCCGGCCAGTCCGGGCGGGAGATCTCTCTCGGCACCCGCTTTCACGTCATCAGCAGGGACAGCGCCGATGACGCGTGGGCAGTCGCGCGCCAGCTGCTTGAGAACGTCGATACCGCGATGATCGAAGCGGCGGCCGCGCGGTCCCGGCGGTCGGAGTCGGTCGGCCAGCGGCGCATGTCGGCGCTGCACGGCGGGGACGTCGGCAAGCTGGAGGTCTACCCGAACGTATGGGCCGGGTACGGGCTGATCCGCCCGGGCCCCGGCGCGGCGCTGGTCGGCAGCCATGACGAGATCGCGGACCGGATCGAGGAATTTCACCGCATCGGCGTGCGGCACCTCATCCTGTCCGGCCAGCCTCACCTCGAGGAGGCTTACTGGTTTGGCGAGGGCGTCATACCGCGGCTGCGGGCGCGTGGACTTCTGGATGCCGGGGCGCCGTCAGGGCGCGTGCGGGCCGGGGAGGCGGCCAATGGCTAGCGGCGAGCCGCGGCTGGCGATCGTGGTCGGCCACCCGTCGTCGTGCTCTAGGACCCATGCGATCGCCGCGCGCGCGGGCGAACGGCTGGTGCGGGCGCTCCGCGATGAGGAGGTCCACCTCTCCGGCCCCCAGCTGATCGACCTCGCGGAACTCGCGCCGAGCCTGCTCGACCGGAACGGTCATGGCGGCCCGGCGGACATGGCGCTGCGCACCGTCAGAGAGGTCCCGCTCGTGCTGGCGGCAAGCCCCACGTTCCGCGGTGCCTGTTCCGGGCTGCTGAAGCTGTTCCTGGACCTGATGCCCCGCCACGGCCTTACGGACACGGTCGTGGTGCCGCTGATGACCGCGAGCATCCCCGCGCACCGCCGCGCGGTGGACACGAGCCTGCGGCCGGTGCTGCTCGAATTGCGAGCCAGCGTTCCCGCCCCGGGAATCAGCGTGCTCGACACCGAGTTCGCGCATTTCGATGACGTTTTCGACATCTGGTGGACCGCCCACGGCCATGCGCTGAGCCGGGCGGTGGGACAGCGTACCGGTGACCGCGCGGACGAGGTCACGCAGTGCTGACCGGCGCGGTGCCGTGGCCCGCCGAGTTCGCCGCGCGATACCGGCGGGAGGGCTACTGGCGGGACGAGACTCTCGCGCAACTGCTGCGAGGGCCGGCCGGGTCCGCAGGCGCCCGCACCGCCGTGGTCTCCGGCGGCGGCCGGACCTCGTACGCGGAACTCGACAGCCGGGCGGACCAGATAGCGGCCGGGCTGCGCCAGCTCGGCGTGGTCGCCGGCGACAGGTTCGTCGTGCAGCTACCCAACACTGTGGACCTGCTGGCCGTCTGTGTCGCGCTGTTCCGGGCGGGCGCCATCCCGGTTCTCGCGCTGCCCGCGCACCGCAGGGCGGAGATCGGTTACCTGTGCGAGCACGCCGACGCCGCGGGGCTGGTCATCCCAGGCGTGCACCTCGGATTCGACCACCGCGCGATGGCGCGCGAGATCCGCGGGGCACTGCCGGGCCTGCGGCATGTCCTGGTGGCCGGGGAACCAGGCGAGTTCACCGCCCTCACCGACGTCCTCGCCCCGCCGGCCGAGATGCCGCCGCCTGACCCGGCCGACGTGGCACTCTGCCTGCTGTCAGGAGGGACCACCGGGCTGCCTAAGCTCATTCCCCGCACGCACCACGACTACGTGTGCCAGCTGCGGGGCACCGCGCGGGAGATGGGCCTCGATGATTCCGGTGCCTATCTTGCCGTGCTGCCCGTCGCGCACAACGCCGCGCTGGGCTGCCCGGGCGTCCTGGGCGCCCTGCGGGCCGGCGCCAAGGTGGTGCTGGCCGCCAGCCCGGCTCCGGACGAGGCCTTCCCGCTGATCGCGGCGGAGGCGGTCACGCTCACCACGCTGATGCCGGCCTTCCTGCCGCTGTGGGCCACGACCGCCGGCCTGTTCGAGGTGGATCTTTCGCGGCTCGTCATCGAGGTTGGCGGCGCCAGGCTCGATCCGGAGGTGGCCAGTTCCGCCGAGCAGGCGCTGGGCTGCACCATTACCCGGTGGTTCGGGATGGCCGAGGGACTGCTCACGTTCACGCGCACCGGCGAGCCGGCCCGGGTGCGCCATGCTACCGAGGGACGCCCGCTGTGGCCCGCTGACGAGATCCGCGTCGTGGACGCCGGTGAGCGCGACGCGCCACCCGGCAGCGTGGGCGAACTGCTCGTTCGCGGGCCCTCCGTGGTGCGCGGCTATTACCGGGCCCAGGGATACAACGCCACCGCCTTCACGCCGTCCGGCTTCCTGCGAACCGGTGATCTCGTCCGGGTGACGCCGGAAGGCAACATGGTGGTGGCGGGCCGGCTCAGGGACGTGGTGAACCGCGGCGGCGAGAAGGTGCCCACCGCCGAGGTCGAAGATCACATCCGGGCTCATCCCGGTGTCAAGGACGTCGCCGTCACCGCCGTACCGGACCCCGTGCTGGGGGAATGCTCCTGCGCCTTCGTCATTCCCGCCGGAGACCCGCCCTCGCTGCGGGACCTGCGTGACTTCCTCACCGGGCGGGGACTGGCGGCATTCAAGCTCCCGGACCAGATGGAACTGGTCGGCTCCTTCCCGAATACTCCCGTGGGCAAGGTGGACAAGGCGGCACTCCGTGACATCACACGGTGGTCGGCAGGCGGAGGTGAACCATCGAGACTCCAGTGATCGTGGCCACGGCCCGGACACCGATCGGCAGGCGTGGTGGTTCGCTTTCCGGCCTCAAAGCCGTCGAGCTGCTGCGCCATGTCCAGGTTGAGGTGATCCGGCGGGCAGGCATTGAGCCGGAGACGGTCGAGCAGGTCATCGGCGGGTGCGTCACTCAGATCGGCGAGCAGAGCCTCAACGTCACCCGGAATGCATGGCTGAACAGCGACCTGTGCTATGAGGTCGCGTCCACAACCGTGGACGCCTCCTGCGGGTCGGGCCAGCAGGCCAACCATCTCCTCGCCGCGCTGATCGCCGCCGGGGTGATAGAGACCGGGATCGCGTGCGGCGTCGAATCGATGAGCCGGGTACCAATTGGCAGCAACCTGACCAGCGTGCCAGGGCACTATAAGACACGCGACTACCCCTATGATGACCCGCCGGAGGCCCAGTTCGGCGGGGCTGAGCGCATCGCCGGCCGGGATGGGATCACGAGGCAGCACGCCGACGAGTACGGGCTGTGCTCGCAGCGGCGCGCGGCCGCGGCGTGGGCTGAGCGCCGGTTCTCCGGCGAGATAGCGCCGCTCGAGACGCCCGCGGTGAACGGCGATGGCGGGCAGGCCGCCGGCCGGGTGCTCGTCGACCAGGATCAAGGGCCGCGCAAGACGACGATGGCGGGGCTGGCCCGGCTGAAGCCCCTGCGCCCGGGCGGCGTCCACACGGCCGGCACGACATCACAGCTGGCGGACGGGGCCGCCGCCGTGCTGTGGATGGCCGAGTCGCGGGCGCGTGCCCTCGGGCTGCGCCCCCGGGCTCGCATGGTGGCCCAGGTGCTCACCGGCGCCGATCCCTACTACCTGCTTGACGGGCCGATCGTGGCGACGCGCAAGATCCTGGCCCGGTCCGGCATGAGCATCGCGGACTTCGACCTGTACGAGGTGAACGAGGCGTTCGCCGCGGTGGTGCTGGCGTGGGCCCGCGTGTACCACCCCGATTTCGCCAAGCTGAACGTCAACGGCGGCGCGATCGCGCTCGGTCATCCGCTCGGCGCGACGGGAACCCGGCTGATCGTGAGCGCGCTGTCGGAACTGGAACGCACCGACCGCGAGTTCGCTCTGATCAGCTTGTGCTGCGGCGGTTCGCTTGGTGCCGCATCGATCCTGCAGCGGATGTGACCGGCATGGACCGCGCCGGCTTCTACCGGGAGGCACGTACCGACCTGGACGGCCCGCTGCACGGGGTGCGGGTGCTGGACGTGACGACGGTCTGGTCCGGCCCGATGGCGAGCTGCGTTCTCGCCGATCTCGGCTGTGACGTGATCCGCGTCGAGATGCCCGGCAACCGGGCCGGGCAGGTGCCTCCCGCGATCTCCGGCACGGGCCTTTCCTGGTTCCACCAGACCGTCAACAGGAACAAGCGCAGCGTGGGGCTTGACTTGCGGGTCCCCGCGGCGCGCGATGTCTTCCTCCGCCTGGTCGGCACCGCCGACGTGGTGGTGGAGAACTTCCTGCCCGGGACGCTCGACAGGTGGGGAGTGGGGTACTCGCAGTGCCGCGCGGTCAAGCCCGGCATCGTGTTCGTGTCGATCTCCGGCTACGGCCAGTTCGGCCCGGACGCCGGGCGACGCGGATACGATCCCGTCGTCCTCGCCGCCAGCGGCTGGACGTCGCTGAACGGCGCCCCCGATTGTGACCCGGTCAAGGCTCCGACGTTCCTGGCCGATGATCTCGCGGGGCTGCACGGCGCGATCGCCGCGCTCGCCGCACTCCATCACCGGCTGGTGTCCGGCGAGGGACAGCACGTTGACGTGGCCATGCTCGACTCGGTGCTGTTCTCCAGCGACGGTTACCTGACCCTCGGCGCGACCGGTGAGCCGATGCGGCGGATGGGCGACGAGGCCGAGTTCATCGTGCCGGCCTGCTCGTACGTCTGCGCGGACGGCACGGTCTACCTCGTCGCCGCCTTGGACCGGCACTGGCGGGCGCTGGCGGCGGTGATCGGCCGCCCCGGTCTCGCCCGCGCGCCGGGCTTCGCCACCAATGACGAGCGGCGTGGCAACCGCAAGGCGGTCAACAGGATGATCGCCGAGTGGTGCCTGAACCGCCCGGCCGAGGAGGTCATATCGGCGATGGAGGCCGCGGGCGTCACCGTCGGGCCGGTGCGCACCTTCGAGGAGGCCGCGCGTGACCCGCACGTCAGGGAACGGGACATGCTTCAGGACACCGAGCTGTCCAACGGGACCCGTGCCTCCATTGTCGGGCCTGCCGCGAAGTTCGCCAGGACGCCCACTCGCGTGCGCACGGGCGCACCAGCCGCCGGAGCGCATACCGAGGAGGTGCTCACCGAGGCCGGGCTGGACCGCGGGGCGCTGCTGACACTGCGGCAGGCGGGGACCATCGGGCAGGCCGGCGGCGGAGGGCGTCCGTGATGGCCCGGCGCGCCGCTGTGGTGACCGGTGCCTCGCGCGGGATCGGGGGCGCCATCGCCGTCAGGCTCGCACGGGACGGGTTCGCCGTGGCCGGCTGCTATACCTGTCCCAGTGCCGCCGCCGACAAGGTCCGCTCGGCGGTCCAGGCCGAGGGCGTGCCCGCCATGTTCGCGCCGTGCGACGTCCGTGACCCCGGCGGTATAGACGCGTTCGTCAGCGCCGCCGAGAAAGAACTCGGGCCCGTGGACACGCTGGTGAACAACGCCGGCATCACCCTCGACAATCCAATGGTGCTGATGCCGCATACGGACTGGCATGCTGTGATCGATACCAACCTGACCGGCACCTGGAATTTCTGCCGTACCGTGGGGTTCAGGCTGATGAAAAGAGGCGGCGGCACCGTGGTGAACATATCTTCGGTCGCCGGTGTCTACGGAAATGCGGCGCAGGGCAACTACGCCGCGGCAAAGGCCGGAATCATCGGGCTCAGCAAATCCCTGGCCAAAGAACTCGGCCGGTTCGGTGTCAGGGTAAATGTGGTGGCTCCCGGCTTTATCACGACCGAGATGACCAGCGGGCTTCCGGAGAAGGCGCGAAAGCAGGCGGCAGCGCAGATATCACTGCGACGATTCGGCGAGCCGGAAGACGTCGCGGATACCGTAGCTTTCCTGGTCTCCGACCGTGCCGCATACATTACTGGCGCCGTCATCCATGTCGATGGAGGGATTTCGCTGTGAATCCGTCGTTCGCCGCGCCGCTATGCGCCGTCGATGACATGCGGCACACGGTGCAGGACGGAAAACTGATCGTGCATGCCCGCAAGAAGATAACGGAAGCCGACCCGTATATGGTCGCGCATTTTCCCGGGCGCACCATCTACCCGGGCGTGTTCATACTGGAGACGGTCCGCCAGGCGGTAGTCGCCGCGCTCGGCGAGCGAGGCGGTGCGCTCGCCGACGTGACGGCGGTGCGCTCACTCCGCTTCACCGGGGCCATGCACCCGGGCGAAGAGCTCGTGGTGACGGCCGCGCTCGGCAACTCGGAGCCAGACGGCACGGTGAGCGCCGACGCGGATTGCCGGCGCGCCGACGGCAGCGCGGTTGCCCGTCTGGTCCTCGAATTCCGCTATCCGGCCGGCGTCGATGAATGACTGTCGATGAATGACTACGGACAGCTCCGGGCGCAGCTTCCGCACGGAGCGGCGATGATGCTCGTCGATCAAGTCGAGTGGCTGGATCCAGGCCGCGCCCTGCGTGCCGTCAAGGCGATCAGCGGAAGCGAGCCATGCTATCAGCACCTTCCCCCTGGGCTGCCCAGGGAACGATATGCCTACCCGGTATCGCTCATCATCGAATCCTTTGGCCAGGCCGCGGTGGTGCTATGGCAGTCGGGTGCGGATGCCGGCTTCACCGGCGGTGAAACGCTGCTGGCGTTTGCCGCCGCGCGAGACTGCCGTTTCGAGGCTCACGCATATCCCGGCGACATCCTCCGCCACGAGGTCGAATTCGAGCATGCCGTCTCCGGTACCGGGTTTGCCAAGGGTGAGATATGGGTCGGTGACCGGCGCATCGCCACCATCGGTTCGGTTATCGCGGTGCGGCGCGCGGGGCTTACGCGGCCGAGATAAATGGTGCCGGATCAGGAAAGGACGGAGGAGCACGCAGATGTCCCCTCAAGATCCCGAGGGAGTGGTTACCAAGGTGAGCCGCCGGCCCGTCTCCTACACACTTGGACGGCTCCGTACCATTGTCGAGGCCAAGGGCCTGACCGAATTCTCGCTTATCGACTTCAGCGGCGACGCGGCCCGGGCCGGGTACCAGATGCCCAACGCGAAACTGCTCATCTTCGGCGTCCCGGCCGGCAGCACACCGGTGATGCTCGCCCACCCGTTGGCTGGGCTCGATCTGCCGCTGAAAGTGCTGGTCTGGGACAATCCCGCCGGCGGACCCGCCGGGGGCGCGTTCGTCAGCTACCTCAGCAGCGCCTACCTGAAGGCGCGTTATCAGCTGTCCGACGAGCTTGCCGCGCTGGTCGCCACCGTGGAGGAGATCGCGGCCGCGGCGGTGGCGCCGTGAGCCCGCCTGATCGTGGCGACGCGTTTGCGCGGGCGTCGACGTCCGCGACGGTTCTCCGTACGGTCACTCATATGAATCAGGATGGAGCGAACTCATGATCGAGGCCGTGCACCTCACAAAGCACTACGGGGCCAAGACGGCGGTAGACGACTTGAGCTTCACGGTCAGCCCCGGGGTGGTCACCGGCTTCCTCGGGCCGAACGGAGCCGGCAAGTCCACGACGATGCGGCTTATCCTCGGCCTCGACCGGCCGACGGCCGGCCATGTGACCGTCAACGGAAGACGTTACGCGGACCACAGAGCCCCCTTGCATGAGGTTGGCGCGCTGCTCGAGGCGCAATCCGTTCACTCCGGCCGCTCGGCCCGCAACCACCTGCTCGCGCTGGCCGCCACCCACAGCATCCCGCGCTCCCGCGTGACTGAGCTGATCGGCCTGGTCGGCCTGGAGGAGGCGGCTGGCAAGCGGGTGGGGGGCTTTTCCCTCGGCATGGGCCAGCGGCTCGGCATCGCCGCCGCACTGCTGGGCGACCCGGCCACGCTCCTGCTGGACGAGCCGGTGAACGGGCTGGATCCCGAGGGCATCAGGTGGACCCGCAACCTGCTGAAGGGGCTGGCGGCGGAGGGCCGGACCGTATTCGTTTCCAGCCACCTCATGAACGAGATGGCGGTTACCGCTGATCATGTCATCGTCGTGGGCCGGGGGCGGCTGATAGCCGACCTGAGCGTCGCTGAGCTGGTGCGAAGCGCCTCGGGCAGCTCGGTGCGGGTGCGGTCGCCCGAGGCCGGGCGGCTGAGCGACCTGCTGGCGGGCACCGGGGTCGCGGTAAGCGGCGCCGGCGAGAGCACGCTGCTGGTACGCGGCCATTCCCCCGAGCAGATCGGCGACCTGGCACGCGAGCACGGCATCGCCATTCACGAGCTGATGCCCGAGACCGCCACGTTGGAGGAGGCCTTCATGGAACTCACGGCCGACACCGTGGAGTACAAGGGCCGTGCCGTCGGTGATGGCGGGGATTCGAATCGGAGCGCGGCATGACCGCCACCATCGGCTCGGCGTCCGCGCCCACCGCGGGGCTCCCCGGCCCGGTCGCGGTGCGCGCGGTCACCCAGGCGAGCGTTATCCGCTCGGAGTGGGTCAAGTTCCGCTCGCTTCGCTCCACGGTCATCCTGCTGATCCTCGCCGTCGTCCTCATCCTGGCCATCGGGCTCGCCACCTCCTCCCTGACTCACGCGCTCACTCACTGGAGAACCATGAGCGCCGCGGACCGGGCCAGTTTCGATCCCATCGGCCAGAGCATGCGGGGCGTGTATTTCGCCGGGTTCACGCTGAGCGTCCTGGGCGTGCTGGTGATCACCGGCGACTACTCGTCGGGGATGATACGGGCCACGTTGTGCGCCGTGCCGCGCCGGCTCCCCGTGCTGTGGGCCAAGGCGGTCGTGTTCGCCCCGGTCGTCTTCGTGCTCACCCTGGCGGCGTCCTTCACCGTCTTCGTTTCAGGCGAGACGATTCTCGCGCGGCACGGTGTCGGGCTCGGCGCCCCCAACGCCCTGCGGGTGGTGTTCGGGGCGGCGCTCTTCCTCACCCTCATGGCGCTGCTGGGCATGTCGTTCGGCTTCATGACCCGCAGCACGGCGGCGGGAATCGGCGTGGTGATCGGCCTCACCTTCGTGCTGCCGGACAGCGGCGGCCTCGTCCCGCGCGCCTGGCAGCCGCACATCGTGCCCTACCTTCCGATGCAGGCCGGCCAGGCGGTCTTCACCGCCAACCCGAACGGCAGCTTGATGCTGCGTCCCTGGCCCGGTTTCGCGCTCTTCTGCGGCTACGCGGCGGTGGCCATCGCCGGCGGTGCGCTTGTGCTGTCACGACGGGATGCCGGCGCGTTTGGCGGGCGCTCCCGGCCGCTGCGGCCGCGCCTGCGGCGACGGCCCGTGGCGCACCGCGGTGCGACCGCCGGCGGCGCGTGGTCCCCCCCGCGCAGCGCCGTGTTGCCGGCCCCGGTGGCTGTGCGGCCCGTGACCCAGATGAGCGTGATCCGCTCGGAGTGGATCAAGCTCCGCTCGCTTCGCTCCACCGCCGTCTTGCTGGGCCTTACCGTCCTCCACGTCGTGACGTCCGGGATCATCATTGCCGCGTTCACGGTGTGGCCGAACCTGACCGCGGCGGACCGGGCCGGCTTCAATCCCATCAGCAAAAGCCTCAGCGGCGTGCACTTCGCCGGCTTCATGGTCATCGTCCTGGGCGTGCTGGTGATCACCAGTGAGTACTCGTCGGGGACGATCCAGTCCACCCTGTGCGCTGCGCCGCGGCGGCTCCCGGTGCTGTGGGCCAAGGCAGCCGTGTTCGCTCCCGTCGTGTTCGTGGTCATGCTGGCCGCCTCGTTCGGCGGCTTCTACGTCAGCCAGATGTACTACGGGGCACATGGCCTCGGCGTGTCCATCGCCGCCCCGGGCGCCGTGCGCGGGATATTCGGCGCGGCGCTCTTCCTCGCCGTCATGGGACTGCTGGGCCTGGGGATCGGCTTCCTGACCCGCAGCACCGCGGGAGGGCTCGCGACCGCGATCGGGGTCACCTTCGTCCTTCAGAACGTCCGCACCTTCCTCCCGGCCAGCATGATACCCACGGTCGTGCCCTACCTCCCGCTGCAGTCGGGCTGGGCGACGTACATGGTCCCGTCCGAACCGTTCATGCTGCGTCCCTGGGCCGGTTTCGCGCTCTTCTGCGGCTACGCGGTCGTGGCGATCGGCTTGGGCGCTTATGCGCTGCGGCAGCGGGATGCCGGGGCCTACGGCGGCGGCGGTCGCCGCCGCGCCACCGCCAGGCGCGCCAGCGCCAGGCGCGCGACGGTCGGCGTGACCGGAAGGTAGGCGGAGTCTCACCATGGCGAATGCGGCTTCCGACGGTGCCACGGCGGCCTTGCTGCGGCCGCTTTGCGAGGGCGCGAACATCCGGACGTGGGTCGGTTTCAAGCACTTCATGTATCTCGGCGAGCAGGCCGTCCTCGACTGGTTCCGGGACCGCGAGGCAGGACCGTCCGCGCTGTTCCACCGGTACGGCCTCGGCCTGTCGGTCATCTCATCCTCGGCTCAGCTTCCCGCTGTGCTCGACCTCGACGACGTGACCGACGCGGCGGTCACCGGCGGGCCGGAGCGGTTCGAGGTGAAGCTGACCGCGCACCGGCACGGCACGCCGACCGTGCTACGGGCCAGGGTCGGGGTGGCTCTCGTGAAGGAGGCGGACGCACCGGCATCCGCCCCGCCGCCGTGGCTGGCGCCACTGGTGATCGCGGACGTCGGCGATGCCGGGGCCACGGCACGGCCGGACCGGGAGGCGCCGCCGGGCGCGGGCAACGGCGCGACCGGCTATGCCTGGTCATGGCGCGTGCCGTACTACTTCTGCCAGTACTCGAACCGCATGCAGCACTCGGGGTACGTGCGGGTACTCGAGGAAGCGGTTGACCGCTTCCTCGCCGACAAGGGCCTCGGCATCGCGGACGTTCTCCGCGATCGCGGGTGGATCCCCGTGGTCTCCCGTGCCCGGGTAAGCCTCCTCGCCGACGCCGTCATGGGGGAGACGATGCACACCACGATGTCCGTCACCGATGTGCTCAAGAGGACCTGCTTCGCGGCCCGGATGGATTGCTACGTCCCGCGCGGTCGGGCGATGGTGCACACCGCCAGCGCTGACATCCTGCACGCATACGCCATCGCCCGTGGCGAAAGCGCCGGCCAGACCGCCGAGCTCGACGACGGGTTCATCGCCGCGCTGACCCGCGGGCGGCCCTCATGACCCGGCGGCCGCGGCTGTACTTCTCTTTCCGCAGCCCGTACAGCTGGATGGCGATCGAGCGGGTGCGGCGCAGGATGCCCGATCTCTTCCAGATCGCCGACCTGTTCCCGTACTGGGATCCGGATCCGGTCACCGAGCGGATGGTGTCCGAACGGGGTGCGGCGCTCTACTACCAGCAGATGAGCAGGGCCAAGCACTTCTACGTGCTGGCCGACACCAAGCGCATGGCGGCCCGGCTCGGGCTGGCCATGGCGTGGCCGGTCGACGTCGACCCGTGGTGGGAGCTACCGCATCTGGGCTGGATCGCTGCCCGCCGGGCCGGCCAGGCCGAGCGCTGCTATGAAGCGCTCGTGGCGGCGCGATGGGGCAGGGGCGAGAACATCTGCGACCGTGCCGTGTTCCGGCGGGTCATCGCCGCCGCCGGGCTGGACGCCACGCTGGCGGTGGCCGCCGACGACGCCGATGTGCGGGCTGAGGGGGCGCAGTGCCTGGTGACCGCGTACGAGGATGACGTGTTCGGCGTCCCGTACGTGCGCCTGGGCTGGCAGCGCTTCTGGGGCCTCGACCGGATGGAGCTGTTCCTTGAGGAGTTCACGGCCGCCGTCCCCGCTGCCGCGCCAGCGCCCGACGCGGCGGTTGCCCGGATACCGGTTGGCGCCTACGACCGGGACACGGCGGGCGGCTGTGGCTGAGGCGGGCGGGACACCGGTCCCGCAGGGGCGCCGGAGCGCGCGGCGCACGCCGGAGCAGGAACGGCTGCACAGGAAGCAGCGCCTGGCCGCGGCGATCCGGCTGTTCGCCCTGAACGGCTACGACGAGGGTGCGGGCGGCCACGTCACCGCGCGTGACACGATCCAGCCGGATCGTTTCTGGGTCAACCCCTTCGGCCGCCCGTTCGAGCTGGTCAGGGTCAGCGACCTGCTGCTGGTCGACCAGGGCGGCGAGGTGGTGGCCGGTGAGGGGCGCGTGAATCCGGCGGGGTTCGCGATCCACTCGCAGATCCACGCGGCGCGCCCCGACGTGGTCGCGGCCGCGCACACGCATTCGATACACGGACGAGCCTGGTCCGCCCTGCGCCGCACGCTCGATCCCATCACGCAGGACGCTTGTGCCTTCTTCCGCGACCATTCCGTCTTCGGCGAGTACACGGGCGTCGTCCTCGATGAGCGGGAAGGGAAGCGCATCGCCCGCGCGCTCGGTGACGAAAAGGCGATCATCCTGGCCAACCATGGTCTGGTCACGGTGGGCCAGTCGGTCGACGAGGCGGCGTGGTGGTTCATCGCCATGGACCGCTGCTGCCGGGCGCAGCTGCTGGCCGAGGCGGCCGGCCGCCCTCAGTTGATCAGCGCGGAGAGCGCCCTCGCGGCGCGTGAGCAGATCGGCACCGCGGTCATGGGACGGTTCAACTTCCGGCCGCTGTACGAGGCGATCGTGCGCCGGCAGCCGGACTTGCTCGAATAACGACAACGCGGGCGGAGGAGCGATGGCGGGCATACTCGCGCAACTGGCCGAGCGCGGGCCGGGGCAGCCTGCCCTGGCCGACGATCATGGCGCCATGCTGAACTGGACCGATCTGGACCAGCGGGTCAATCAGTGGATGAGCGTCCTGCGCGAGCACGGCCTGCGGGCCGGTGACCGGGTGGCGCTCGTGACCGGGAACCGGCTGGTGACTTTCGAGGTGCTGCTGGCGTGCCTGCACAGCGGGCTTGTCGCGGTCCCGGTGAGCTGGCGGCTGACAGCTTCGGAGATCGGCTACCTGCTGGCCGATTCCGGCGCCAGCGCCCTGGTGACCGAGCCCGGTTACGCGGTGCGGGCCACCGAGGCGGCCGCGCTGTCCGGAACAGCGCCCAGGCTGGCCGCGGTGCTCGGCGATACGGGCGTAGCGGGCCTGGCCTCGACGGAGAAGCTGATGGCCAGCGCCGATCCGGCCGAGCCACCCGGGCAGTGCTCGGGCTCTGTCATGCTCTACACCTCGGCCACGACGGGGCGCCCGAAAGGGGTATTGACCTCCTTGTTCTCTCCCGGAGCCAGCCTCGGCCGGATCACCAGAACCACGGCCGCACTGGGCGAGACACTCGGCATCCCGCACAACGGCCGGTCGCTGCTGGTGGGACCGTGGTACCACGCCGCGCAGCTCTTCTTCTCGCTGTTCCCGCTGCTCCGCGGCTGCACTGTGGTGATGCGGCACCGCTTCGATCCCGCCGCGACGCTCAGGGACCTGGACCACGAGCGGATCACCCTCTGCCACATGGTGCCCACCCAATTCATCCGTCTCCTCGCCCTCGATGCGCGGACGCGGGCTGCCTTCACCGGCGGCCGCCTGCAGCGTGTCTGGCATGGCGGGGCGGCCTGCCCGTCTGGCGTCAAGCGGGCGATGATCGACTGGTGGGGCCCGGTCCTCGTGGAGTACTACGGGGCGACCGAGGCGGGGATAGTCACGGTTATCGACTCGGCCGAGTGGCTGGACAGGCCGGGCAGCGTCGGCCGCCCGCTGCCGCCGACCGAGGTGCTCGTGGTGGGTGAGGACGGCACGGAATGCCCGCCTGGCGTGTCCGGCCAGGTGTACGTCCGCCGGCCCGCCCAGCTTGATTTCGAGTATCACAACGCGCCCGGCAAGACCGAGGCCGCGCATCTGAGGCCCGGCGTTTTCACCGTCGGTGACCTCGGCCGCCTCGATCCGGACGGCTACCTTTACCTCACCGGGCGCACCCTGGACACCATCATCTCGGGCGGCGTGAACATCTACCCGGCCGAGATCGAGGCGGTGCTCCTGGACCATCCCGCGGTCCGCGACGCGGCCGTCATCGGGATCCCGGATGAGGAATTCGGCGAGCGAGTGCTCGCCGTCATCGAGCCAGATGCGGGTGTCGAGCCGGATCCGGGCCTGGAACCCGCCGGTGACCTCACGACGGTACTCGACGCTCATTGCCGGAAGCGGCTGGCTGACTACAAGCGGCCGCGCGCCTACCGCCTGGTTTCCCAGCTGGGCCGGGAGCCCAGCGGCAAGCTGGATAAGCGGGCGCTGCGCGCCCCGTTCTGGAAGACGTGACGTGCTCGCGGACCCCGCCGTCTACGGCGCCGGCGTGCCCTGGCAGGAATTCGCCCGCCGCCGCCGTGCGGCGGCCGTGACATGGGTCGATGAGCCGGCCCTGCGCCGGCACAGCACGGCCGGGGGAGTCCGGTCGCATCGTGGCAGCGGGTTCTGGGCGGTGACCCAGCACGCGGCGATCGTCAGTGCCTCACGGTCGCCAACGGTATTCTCCTCTGCCGCTCGCGGCGCGTTCCTCGCGGACCCGGAAACAGCCGAGGACCTGGAGCGGGCGCGGCAGCTCCTGGTGAACATGGACGCGCCCGAGCATGGCCGGATCCGCCACCTGGTCACCGCGGCGTTCACCCCGCGAGCTGTGCACGCGCTGTCCGCCAGCATCCACGATCACGCCGCCCGGCTGGCCGGACGGGCGCTGGCCGCTGGAGGTTTCGACGCGGTCGCGGACATCGCCGCCGAGCTGCCGCTGCTCGTCCTCGCGGACCTGCTCGGCATCCCGCGCTCCGACCGCGGGCTGCTGTTGCGGTGGAGCAACAACCTGGTCGGGTTCGACGATCCCGAGTACGGAGCGGGCAGCGTCGACAGCTACCGGGAAACCTTTGGCGAAGCCTTCCGGTACGCGCGCGATCTGGCCGCGCGGCGGCGGCGCTCGCCCGGCGATGACCTCATCAGCGGCTTGGTCGCCGCCAACGGAACCGGACGCCGGCTGACCGATCAGGAGTTCTGCCAGCTCTGGCTGCTGCTGGTGATCGCGGGCAATGAGACGACCCGGCACCTGCTGTCCGGTGCCCTGCTCGCGCTGGCGGAACAGCCGGACCAGGTCAGCATGCTGGTGGCTGACCCGGGCCGCACGCCCCGGGCGGTGGACGAGCTGCTGCGCTGGGTCACCCCGATCATGCAGTTCCGGCGCACCGCCCTCGCCGACACCGAACTCGGCGGCCAGCGGATCCGGGCCGGCGAGAAGGTGGTGCTCTACTACATCTCGGCCAACCGGGACGAGACGGTCTTCCGCGCGCCGGACCGGCTCGACCTCGGGCGTCAGCCCAACCCTCACCTGGCGTTCGGGGTCGGACCGCACTACTGCCTGGGGTCGCACCTCGCGCATCTCGAGACGCGGATCATGCTCGACGCGATGCGCCCGTACTTGGCGGATCTGCGGCTGGCCGGGCCGGTCACACGGCTCCAGTCGAGCTTCATGAACGGGATCAAGTCGCTGCCCATGACCGTGGTCAGTAGATGACGCGAGAGTCCGGGGTCAGCCGCAGCGCTCGTGACCTACGCAGGTCCCGAGCGAGGTTGAGGCGCCGCAGCCAGCGGTCCGTGCCGTCGAAGCGGGCGCGGAAGGACTGACGGCCGTGTACCACCCGGTAGTTGTCGATGAAGCACATGTCGCCCGGCCGCAGGACCAACTCTCGCAGGACCGCATCCAGGCCGGCGCAGACGTCATCGAGCGCCGCGCGGGCGGCGGTATCGAGCTTGTCCCGCATCGGGTTCATGTAAGCCGGATCAATCCGGAGATACGGTGCTTCCGGAGGGCCGAACAGCACCGCGACCGGTTGCGGCGCGGTGAGGGCGCGGTCGACCTGGCGGCTGCTCCGGCGGCGCAGGGCGGCGCGTGCCTCGTCGTCATCGGCCTCGAGCTGGTTCGCCGCACGGTGCGAGTCGTCGGGAAGGATGTAGAAGCGCTCTTCCGCCAGCACGTCCCGCGTGGCCGCGCCGAGCCGGACATCGCGGATATCCGCCAAGGTCGTTGCCACCCCGTCGGGGTTACGCAGGCACAGCAGGCCGAGATAGTCGGTCCGCAACGGATGGAAGGCGTCCTCCGTGTGCCACACCAGTACCTCGGCACTGCTCCAGCCGATCTGCTCACTGGCGTGCTGCTCGATCGGGAAGACGTCGTGCATGATCCGCCCGTCCTGCTGGGTGGCCCAGCCGATGGGCTCGCCGAGCAGGCAGGCGATGAGATAGAACGCCAGATCATGCGGCAACGTCTGCGGGGCGGGAGCCCTGTCCTTCCAGTGCGCCGGCGTCCGGCCGAGGGCCGCGTCGTCTATCTCCAGTCCTGAGATCAGCAGGACGCCGGATGGTTCGGTGAGCCGGAAGCCGCCGACCGTCCGCCGCAGCCAGCGCGGCAGCTCGTCGGCGTAGATCCGGGCCTCTCGCTGAAACTCCCCGGCTTCGACGCTGTCGTACCTGGAGGCCAGCTCGGCGGTCAGGCCGGCCAGCGCGGCGCGGTCATCCGACCGCAGGTTCACGCGCAGCACCGGAGTCGGGGCCGGGTCATGATCAAGGCTCAAGACACAGGCGCTCTCTCACGTTGTCGCACGTCAGCTGCGGTTCGGAGCCGGCCAGCCGGAGCACGTCGCCGCAATCGGCGAGCAGCCTTGCCACCGTGGCGTGCGTGTACAGCCGCGGATCGTAACTCGCCCAGATCGATACCCTTCGGTTCTTGTCCTCCCCGAAGCCCAGCTCGATCGGCCAGGTGGCGAACGTGGCGTACTCGTTCCACACCGCTCCGGACGGCTTGCTGTCCAGGACGTCATAGTGGTGCGCCTTGCGCGGGAGATAGTGAACCCTGACGGGCGGCAGCGGAGGCTCCTTCCCGAGCAGCTCGGTCAGCCGTAGCTGAGGGACATCCTTGTGGGCGAGCGCGCCGAGCACGGTCTCCCGCGACAGGCGCAGGATCTCCTCGAAGGACGGGTCCGGCGGCATGATGGTGCGCAGCAGCAGAAGATTGCTGAAGTTACCCTGCACATCGGCCCATCTCCCGGCCCGCACGCTAGCGATGGTCCCCAGGGTGATGTCCCGTTCCCCGCTACGCGCGGCCAGCACCAGGTTCATCAGCGCGACGGCGCCCATGAACGAGGACAGCCGGTACTTCGAGCACAACGCGTGCAGGTTCGCGGTGGCGTCGTCGGTGAACACTATGATCCGCTCTCCCGCGGGATCGCCGCTGGGGTCGGGACCGTCCGCCCTGATGTAGGCCGGTTCCGCCACATCCTCGAGCAGGCTGAGCCAGTAGCCGGTCAGCTCCTGCGGCAGCGTACGTTCCCGCTGCTCACGGGCAAAGTCCGCGTAGAGCGCCGTCGACTCCGCCTGCTCCCGCGGGCCGGGGGACGCCAGCATCTCGAGAAGCTCGGAATGCACGCGGGCGGAGGACCAGGCATCGCTGATCATCTCATTCAGGTCGACGAGCAGCTCCTTCTGGCCGTCCGGGCCCGGGCACACCCAGATCGTCACCAGGTCGGCGGGCGTCAGTTCGGTCTGGGCCGGATCCGGGTGGACGGTGAAGTCCGGCTCGTCGGCCTCCGTGATCTGGTGCTCGTACGAGGGCAAGACCTGCCGCACCACTCCGGCGCCTGATGGCCGGAAAGCGGTGCGGAAGATCTCATGGCGACTCGTGATTTCCGTGATCAATTCGCGAGCGAGCCCCATCCCGGCACCCGGCGGCAGCGTCAGCTTGAATTCGAAGAGCCGGTTAAAGAATGTGAATTTATCGGTGACGAATTCCTGCCATGCGGCTTCTTCGCAATACGAGATGGGAGCGAGTGCGGTATCGCTGTCGTCCAGTATGCTCATAGTGCCCAACCATACGATTCTGACGGTATGGATGCCAGGCTTCAATTATTTTCGAGCGCCCCGGCTCATTTCGAGCCGCCCATATGTCCAGCGGGTGTGCAGCGGAAGGTCCCCGGCCCGCCCGGCGAGCGCCTGATGGCGCAGGCCGCGCCGGGCGAGCGCCATAAGGCGCGGGTCCGTTTCCGGGTCATCGGTGTCCCAGCCCGCCCGTTGTGCCACCGTCCTGAGCGGCGTGGCGAGATCGCAGCGCGTGAGCACGTCGGCCTCGGCGCCGGTCAGGCTCAGCTGCCTCCCGGTCCCGGCGGCCAGGACCGGATGAGCCGCCGCCGGGTCGTACCGGATGGTCCAGCCGTCCGCGACGGCCAGGCACAGGTCGCCGGGGGACGGCTGCGACACCTTGAAGGGCCCTATGTAAAGCGCGCTCAGCTCGGTGGAGACGAAACACACGACAGCGTCGGACGGTGTCTCGACCAGTGGCATGCCGCGCAGGTTCAGCGAGGTGTTGAGGACCAGCGGAACGCCGGTGAGTTCCGTGAAGCACCTGATGAGCGTGTAGAAGAGCGGATCGGCCGCTTCCGTGACGATCTGGAGCCGGCTGGTCAGGTCGACGTGGCACACGGCGGGAATGCGTTCCCGCCACCCCGGCCGCACCGGCACGCAGCGAAGCATGAACCGGGCATCCGCCCGGGAATCGACGTCGAATACCTCGCTCGCGTGATCGGCGAGGACGCTCGGCGCGAACGGGCGGAACGGCTCGCGGAACTTCACGTCCCGGTTGACCTTGTCCTTCATACCAGGCGGTCGCGGATCCGTCAGCACGCTGCGGTGCCCCAGGGCCCGGGGGCCGTATTCGCTGCCGCCCTGCAGCCATCCGACAATGTTGCCCCTGCTCAGCTCCGCCGCGGCGTCGCGCGGCAGCGCGTCGTAAGTCAGCCGCTCGTAGCGCAGCCCGAGCAGGTCGAGATACTTCCCGACCTCCTCTTCCGGGTATGACATCCCGCCGAAGGCGTGGCGGATCGGGCGCAGGCGGCCGGCCTGGCCGAGCCGCAGATGCCCCTCGTACGCCAGGCCGATCGACTGGCCGTTGTCACCGGCCGCCGGCTGGATGAAGACGTTCTCGAAGGGGCTTTCCCGGCAGATCCTCTCGTTCGCCACCGAGTTCAGCGCGACGCCTCCCGCGAGGCAGAGATTCTTCGCACCGGTGCGCGCATGCAGCCAGCGGCACAGTTCCAGCACGCCGCGCTCCAGTTCGGCCTGGGCCTTCCAGGCCAGATCACGCGCCGGGCGGCCGACGGCGTTCTCATCGGTGATCAGGCAGACGCCGTCCGCGGCCAGCAGTCCGTCCAGAGCGCTGTCCCGCAGCCATTCGCGGAACGGGCTGAAATCGATCCGGTGCCCGTCGACGGCGATCCAGTCCGCGTGCAACGCCTCGCTGGGGCCGCCGTAGGCGGAAAGGCCCATGGTCTTCCCCGCGTCCGGCAGGCCGGCGCGGGAATTCCAGAATCCGAGGAGCCGGGAGACGTATTCGTACATGTAACCAAGTCCCGGGTTCAGCGGTATCGCGGGACCGGCCGCCGGGCGCCACGGCACGTACCGGTTCTTGAAAATCTCCGTATTCTCCCCCGAGCGGTCGAAAACGTAACCTGTCTCGGCCTCGAATCCCTCGGAAGTCCACGTGCCGTCACCGTCCATGACCAGGACGGCCGCCCGGTCGAACGGGCTGGCGAAGAAGGCCGAGAGCGCATGAATGTAATGATGGACGCCGCCCTTCGGCTGATCCGCGATTATGACCTTCTCAGGATTCCTGACCGGAAGATTCAGGGCTGCCAGTGGCGCACGATCAAAATCCGGGAGTACGATCGCGTCGACGTCGTCGAGCCCGACACCGCACTTGGCAAGGCAATAAGCGACCGATGCCCAAGGAAAATATCCAAATCGATCACCGAAGTCCGCCCACATGCCCTCGAGCGAGCGCATGACGCCGTATTTCACCCGGTTAAGCCGCTCCTCTTCGATGACGGCGGCAATTTCGCCGTCATTAACCAGGCAGGCGCCGAGGTCATGACCGCCGGAGTAGATACCCAAGCTCAGCATGAAGGTTCCCTTATCAGCAGGCCGATAGCCGCATATATTCTTACCGACGCGTGGAAAGGTGTACATAGCCGCGGGCCGAAGGCGTTGTTCATGCATAGCTCCAACTGCGTACCTTCCCCACTTGCACGGTGTGGCATGCCCGCGGCCAGGTGCCCGCGCGGGTGAACGCACGGGTGAACGCACGCCTCGCCGTTGCCCTCGCCGCCGGTTACGGTGGCGCCATGCGGGAGCTGACGATGCGCGTGCCGGTCGATACGAAGCTCACCTGGCAGTATGAAATGCGGGAACCGCGTGTGCTGTCTCTCTACGACCGGGCGAAGGTCTCCCAATGGAATGCGAGCACCGATGTCGACTGGTCGCTCGAGGTGCCATTCGGTGCCTCCATCGCGGATGATTCGCGCTATTCAATAGCGAGCTTCGAGGCTTCGCCGATCGCGCGGCGCGGCCGGCGGATGTGGGACGTCTTCCGGTGGGAACTCCAGGCCTGGATGGTCAGTCAGTTCCTGCATGGTGAGCAGGGCGCGATGGTGGCGGCAGCGCGCCTGGCAGAGGTGGCGCCGAGCCTGGAAAGCAAGTCATGCGCCGCGATCCAGGCGGCGGACGAGGCGCGGCATGTCGAGGTGTTCTCCCGGTATCTTCACGAAAAGCTGCACACCATCTATCCGGTGTCAGCGGCGCTGGAATCCCTGCTTCAGGACATCCTGGGCGACTCGCGCTGGGACATCACCGCGGTCGGCATGCAGATCATCGTGGAAGCCCTCGCAATGGCCGCGTTCCGGCTCGCCGACAGCACTTTCCATGACGACCTGATCAAGGAGATAACCCGCCTGGTCGCCCGGGACGAGGCCAGGCATGTGTCGTTCGGCGTCCTGTCGCTCCAGGGTGTCTACCGCGAGATGAGCCGGGCCGAGTTCGCGGACCGTGAGGAGATGGTCCTGGAAGCGGCTAGCCTGACCCGTCGCCGGTTCCTGCTGGAGGACGTGTGGCAGCGGCTCGGCATACCGCGCGCGGAGGGTGCCGAGTTCGCGGCCACCAGCGAGATGATGATGAGGTACCGGCAGACGATCTTCACCAAGGTCACCACGGCGCTGCGGAACGTCGGGCTGCTCACGGATCGCGTGCGGAGCGGGCTGGCCGGGCTCGACCTGCTGCCGCGCGGCGGCGGGGAGCACTCGCTCGGGTCCCGGCAGAACGGCCTGATCCGGTGAGCGGGCAGCGCCTCGACGAGATGCGGACCCGGGTGGCGTCGCTGCTGGGGATGCCCGTGGCCGACGTTGCCGTTGACGATGACCTGCTGCACCTGGGCATGACCTCCATCCAGGTCATGCAGCTGGCCAGCGAGTGGCGCCGGGCAGGCGCCGGCATCACCTACGCGGAGCTCATCGAGCGCCGGACGCTTCGCCAGTGGGACAGCCTCCGGGCCGAGAAGGAGACGGTGGCACGGCCGCCCGGCCCCGCCGGGGCGGCTGCCGCCGCCGGGGCGGCTGCCGCCGCCGGGGCGGCTGCCGCCGCCGGGGC
>JAFARZ010000023.1 GCA_019245115.1 Streptosporangiaceae bacterium
AACCCCTGCCGCCAGGACGGGTAGCGAAGCTCCCAGCCGAGCTCCCGCTTGGCCTTGGCGTTGGAGAAGCCGCGTCCCTCGGTCATCATCCCAACCACCATCTCGCCGGCCAGCAGCCGGGCCAGCCACGCCGGGAGCCGCCTCGGTGGCTTCGCGCCCGCGCACGCGGCCAGATACGGCAGCCACTCGCTGACCGGGGCAGGCTCGTCGTCGACGATGTTGAACACGCCCTTCGCCCGCTGTTCCACGGCCAGGACGGTAGCGCTCGCCGCGTCGTCGAGATGCACCCAGGAGAAGTAGCCGGTGCCGCCCCCGACGAGCGGGAACATCCGCCTCCGCACGAGCTTGACCTGGTCGTCGGTGGCGCCCGGCCCGTAAAGCGAGCCGTAGCGCAGGACCGTGCCGCCTGCCTTGACCATCACGTCCTCGAGGTGCTCGATCGCCTTCGTTTCCTCCCCCACATACAGCGGGTCATCCTCGGTCTTGACCCATCCGCCCTCGCGGATTCCGTTGAAGATCGCGGCACCCTGAGCGACGACATGGGAGACCCCGGTCGCCTCGGCGGCAGCCAGCAGGTGGTCGGTCCCCTCGCTGCGGAGCCGGTTGGTGGTAGCGAAGAAGCGGTCAGGCCTGCGCAGGTTGGGCTTGCCTGCGTGCGCCTCGGAAAGGGCCGTCATCTGGTTCACGATCGCGTCCGGCCGGGCCGCGGCCACCGCCTCACCGACCGACAGCGCATCCAGCCCGTCCATCACGACGCCATCGGCGCCCAGCTGCTCCAGCACGCCCAGCCTGGCCGCGCTCGTCGTCGTGGCCGTCACCTGGTGGCCCCGGGCCACGAGCTGCGGCACCAGGCGCCGCCCCACGACCCCGGTCCCGCCCGCCACGAACACCCGCATGATCATCACCTTCCTGAGTCCTGCGTCTGTCTCCGAGACCGAGACGAGACAGCCCCGGCCGCCTGTGACATGGGGCGGCCGGGCAGAGGATGGCCAGGGCCGGGGTTCGCCGGGCGGCGCGGGTTATGTAAATGGCGTTACAGTGCGTCGATCCAGCGGTCAACGCGAAGCGCCGCTTCGGACAGGATGCCGGGATCACGCATGGTGTTGGCCAGCAGCGCGCTGCCCTCGTAGGCGGCCATCAGATCGAGGGCGAGGTCGTGCGCGTCCGGCCGGCCCAGTGACCGGAACTGCTTCTCCGCCCATTCGATCGGGAGGCGCATCAGCGCGGCCACCGCGGGGATCGGCTCCTCGGCGCGTTTGTCGAGCTCCGAGCAGAGGCTGCCGAAGGGACAGCCGTACTGGGCCACGATCTCGCTCTGGGCGGCGAACTCCCGCACCAGGGCCTTGAGCCGGCTCTTCGGGGACCGGTGCTCGGTGTCGATGGAGGCGAGGGTCGTCGTGATCTGCCTGGTGTGGGCTTCGATGACGGCCGCGATGATGTCGTCTTTGGTCTTGAAGTAGTAATAGACGTTGCCGACCGGAACGTCCGCGACCTTGGCGATGTCCGCCAGCGTGGTTCGTTCGGTGCCCTGCTGGTGCAGAAGCTGTGCCGCGGCGGCCACCAGCCGCTCTCGTTTCCCTGGCCGGCGAGCGGTGGCCGCCGGGCTTGACGGTGAGTCAGTCATCTCACTTGTCAGGATACTGAATGAAGTCTTGCGGGGCTGGCTCGGTCCTGGGCGTCAGTTCTGTGTCGACCATGACCAGCGGGGCGGCCTGCCGAGTGTTGCCGATCCGGAGGCCGAGCGCGGCGGCGGCGGCCATCACGATGCCGCCGACCAGCAGCGCCTGGTGGTATCCGGCATCGGACGCCACGGCATGCGAGACCCGGGCCGCGATGAGGTGGTTGGTGCGGGTGATCGCGACGGCGGAGAGGAGGGCCAGGCCGAGCGCGCTGCCGACCTGCTGGGACGAGTTCAGCAACCCGGCCGCCAGGCCCGCCTGGTCGGACGGCACGCCGGCGTTGGCGGCGGTGGTGACCGAGACGAATACCGACCCCGCCCCGAGCGACATCACCAGGAACCCGGGAAGCAGATCGGTCACGTACGAACCGTGCAGCGGCACCCGGGACACGTAGTAGATCCCGGCTCCGGCGATCAGGCAGCCGGCCACCACCACGGGGCGGGTGCCGATGCGCGTGACCAGTTGCGAGGCCATGCCCCCGGCCACGGCGAA
>JAFARZ010000162.1 GCA_019245115.1 Streptosporangiaceae bacterium
CCGGGCCAGTTCCTCCCCCGCGACCGGGCCCTGCTTGGCCAGGCGGGTCAGGATCCAGCTGCTCCCGGCGGGCAGGTCGAGGCCGGCCAGCGCGGTCAGCCGCTCGTAGCCGCGCCGCCGTAGGTCCGCGCTCCCGAGCCGGGCCAGTGAACGTTCCACCTCGTCCAGCGAAGTGCGCGCAGGAGGGGTCGCGCCCAGCCCCTCGCCGATGCCGACGGAGCTGGTGGTGCGCAGCGGCACCTCGCGCAGGAACCAGGACAGCGCGAACGCCACCAGCGCCAGCGGGATCGCGTAGAGGAACACCGGGTGCAGGGCCAGCGAGTACGCGTGCAGCACGGCGGCCCGGATCGCGGCGGGCAGCTTCTTCAGCAGCTCCGGATTGGCCTGGGCGCTCGCGGCGCTGAACCCGCTCGGCAGCGTTACGCCGTGCAGCGCGGCGGCCAGCTCGCTGGCCAGCCGGTTGGAGAAGATCGCACCGAACACCGACACCCCGAACGACCCGCCGATGCTGCGGAAGAAGGTCACCCCCGACGTCGCGGCGCCCAGGTCCTCGAAGTCGGCCGAGTTCTGCACGGCGATGACCAGGACCTGGATGATCAGCCCGAGCGAGAGGCCGAGCAGGAAGAAGTACAGGCTCAGCAGCCCGGTCGAGGTGTGCTCGTCCAGCCGGGACAGGAGGAACAGCGCGATCACGAGCATCGCGGAGCCGATGATCGGGTAGATCTTGTACCGGCCGGTCCTGGCGATGAGCTGACCGCTGGTGATCGAGGTGATCAGCAGCCCGCCGACCATCGGCAGCAGGTAGACGCCGGACAGGGTGGGCGACACGCCGTGCACGACCTGCAGGAACAGTGGCAGGTACGAGATGGATCCGAACATGGCGAACCCGGCCGCGACGCTGATCCCGGCGCTGACGGTGAACACCGAGTTGCGGAACAGCCGCAGCGGCAGCACCGGCTCGGCCGCCCGCCGGGCGGAGAGATACCAGAGTCCGAGGAACACCACGGCGGCGACGAACAGCCCGATGATCTGGGGCGAGGCCCACGGGTACGTGGTGCCGCCCCACGAGGTCGCGAGTACCACACTGGTGGCGAACGCGGCGAGCATGGCGGCGCCCAGGTAGTCGATCTTGTGATGACGGCGGGTCGAGGTGGCGGGCAACACCACGATGACCACGACAAGCGCAACCGCCCCGATCGGCAGGTTGATGTAGAACACCCAGCGCCAGGACAGGTTGTCGACGAAGAACCCGCCGAGCAGCGGGCCGATGACGCTCGACACGCCGAAGACGGCGCCGAAAGCGCCCTGGTACTTGCCTCGCTCACGCGGCGGGACGACGTCGCCGATGATGGCCTGGGCCAGCACCATCAGGCCGCCGCCGCCCACCCCCTGCAGCGCACGGAACGCGATCAGTTCGCCCATGTTGCGCGAAAGCCCAGACAGCGCCGAGCCGATCAGGAAGATGACGATCGCGGCGATGAACAGGTACTTGCGGCCGTACTGGTCGCCGAGCTTTCCCCAGACCTGGGTGGTGGCCGTGCTGGCGAGTATGTAGGCGGTGACCACCCAGGACAGGTGGCTGAGGCCGCCCAGGTCGCTGACGATGGTGGGCAGCGCAGTGGCGACGATCGTCTGGTCCAGCGCGGCCAGCAGCATGGCCAGCATCAGCGCGGCGTAAATGACCAGCAGCCCGCGCGTCCGCGCGGGCTGCTGGACTGCTACCTGGCTGGTCACGCCGTGCGTGATACCCCGCCAGGGGATCAGGCAATCGCCGGGGTGAGCCCCTTGGGGTGGTTCACGGCCAGGGAACGCGATGAGACCCGGATACCGAACCGTTACCGGTCAGCCGCCGGTGATGTCGCTAGCGGAGAGCGGGACCACGTGCCAGACGCCGCCGATGCCGTTACCCGCCGTCGACAGCTTCCTGGCGCCTGCGTATCGGTACAGCGGCATGCCGTCGTAGGTGATCTGCTCGACACCGCCCGCGCCCTTGACCACGCCGAACGTGCCCGGGAAGGTGTCGGCGGGCCCGGCCTTGGGGGTGCCGGTGACCGGCGGCCAGGTCGCCGCGCAGGCGCCGGTGCAGGTCGGCGCGCCGCCCTTGGTGTCCTTGGCGTAGGTGTAGACGACATAGCCGCTGGCCTCGGCGAGCACGAAGCCGAGGTTCGAGCGCTGCACGACCATGACCGTCGTGCCGATCGGCGGGAACGACACATCGGCGCCGCTTGCCCGCGGCAGGGGCGTGGTGTGCCCCCCGGCCGACGGCGTGGAGCCGTTCCCGGTGGCCGTGGCCGCCGCTGTGGCCGTCGAGGTCGCCGCCGACGAAGTTCCGGCCGCCGAGGACGTGCCGGCGCCGGCGGCCGAAGTCGAGCCGGATCCCCCGCACGCGGTTAGGAGCAGGACCGATGAAGCGATCCCGGTAGCTGCCGCCCACGCGCTTTTACGCATAACTCTCTCCCATTCCCAGAAGTGACCCGTTCCTAGTAGGCCCGTCCCAGGCCCGAGCCGTGATGCTGGCGTTCCCGGGCCGTCGTGACGACCGGCCCGGGAACGCCGGAGCCGGCGGCGCCAGATGATCAGCCGCCGGCAATGTTGCTCTTGGACAGCTTGATCACGTGCCACTCGCCGCCAATGCCGTTACCCGCCGTCGACAGCGTCTTGGCGCCCTTGTAGACGTACAGGGGCATGCCGTTGTAGGTGACCTGCTTGGCACCGTTAGCGTCGGTAACCGTGCCGAGCTCGCCCAGGCCGGTGGCAGCCTGGCTCGCCACGGGGTTGCCCGTTACCGGCAGCCAGATCGCGGCGCAGGAACCGGTACAGGTCGGCGCGCTGCCCTTGGTGTCCTTCGAGTAGGTGTAGACGACCTGCCCGTTGGTTTCGGCGAGCACGAAGCCAAGGTTGGAACTCTGCGTGGTCAGCACGACCGACCCCTTCGCCGGCAGGTTGCTCATTACGCTGGTCGGCTGGCCGCCGGCCGGGGCGGTCGCGGTTGCGGCCGGGGTCGAGCCTGTGGTGCTCGTCGATCCCGACGATCCCCCGCACGCGGTTAGCAGCAGTACTAGCGAACCGAGCCCGGCAGCTGCCGCCCACCCGCTCTTGCGCATAACGACTCTCCATTCGAGGTTCAGTGGTTCCTTGGGGTGACCCGGAGCCCTTCCAGACGTGACCCCGTTCCCAATACGCCGGAAACGTACCAGACTGCCGGGCCGCCCGACGGCGTCTTAGCCGCTACTTAGTCATCCGGCCGCAGAGCCAGGCGAGAGACATCGGGTAACGATAGTCGATGCCCATGTGCCCGGCCTCGAAAAGCTCGAAATGCACCAGGTCATCGGCCACTCCGACGTCCGTGAGCGCGGCACGGAAAGCCCCGGCGCCGAGGTCAAGATGGTATTCGTCCCTCGTGCCGGCGTCGATCCAGATGGCCCGCAGCCCCCGCAACGCGTCCGCGTGGGCTGGCACCATCCGCACCGGGTCCCAGTCCAGCCACCGTTGCCACACGGCCGGCCGGAGTACTCCGGTCGCCGGGTCGAACGGCAGGTCCACGGTAGCGTCCTCGTTCGCGGAGAAGCACGCCGCCACGCCGAGCAGCGAGAGCAGGGAGATGTCCTCCTCCTTGGTGAAGGACGGGCGGGAGCCGAAGTCCTGCCACCAGCGCCAGATGTCGCCGTCGTAACGGCGCAGGTGCCGGGCGGCGGTGGCGAACTCGGGGATGTAGCAGTACTCGTACAGCGCGTCCCCCGCGTGGGTGGCCAGCGCGCCGAACAGGTCAGGCCGCAGCATCGGCGTGATCATCGACCCGAACCCGCCGCTCGACTTGCCCATGATGGCCCGGTGCGCGGCCTCGGGCTGCGTGCGG
>JAFARZ010000035.1 GCA_019245115.1 Streptosporangiaceae bacterium
TCCTCACCACGAGGCGGATATGGCACCGCCGATGCTTCTACGTCTCACTCAAGCCCGGATAGCCCCCACATCACGGCAGGGCTCCACCACACCCCGCCAGCCTCCACCACACCCACCCCAAAAGTGCGAAACACCAGCGGAAGAAAAGGCGCCGGAAACCGGCGCCCTATCCCCCACAAAACCCTTAATTTCCAGGCAGATGGACGGCGGACTGCCGACAAGCCGGACAGACACGGACGAAACGCCAAGCCACCGGCCACACGCCGAGATTGCGAGCCATTATCGAAGCGCACTTCCGAAGCACCTTTTCTTCCGCAAGGCGTTTTTCTTCCACGAGGAGGCAACGACCAACCCGGAATAACGGTGGGGGGGGTGGTCAGGTAGAGGGGCGGACGGCGTCGGGGCCCTGCTCCAGGAGGGCCCGGAAGGCTTGCTCGTCGAGGATCGTGACGCCGAGTTCCACAGCCTTGTCGTACTTCGAACCGGCGCTCTCGCCCGCCACTACGAAATCGGTCTTCTTCGACACTGACGAGGTAACCTTGCCTCCGGCCTGCCGCACCGCCTCGCCCGCCTCGTCCCGGCTGAACCCCTCCAGCGTGCCGGTGATGACCACCGACACGCCGGCCAGCAGCCGCGCCGAGGCCCGGGACGGATCGAACCCTTCCTCCTCGAGCCGGACCCCCGCGTCGCGCCACTTGGCCACGATGGCGCGGTGCCAGTCCACGGTGAACCACTCCTGGATCGAAGCAGCGATAGTCGGCCCGACCCCTTCGGTGGCGGCCAGTGCATCCACGCTGGCCGCCTCGATCGCGTCCAGCGAGCCGAACTCCATCGCCAGCGCGCGGGCCGCGGTCGGACCTACGTGCCGGATGGACAGCGCCACCAGGATCCGCCACAGCGGGCGGGTCCGCGCCTCGGCCAGGTTGGCCAGCAGCTTGACCGAGTTGGCGCTCAGCGAGCCCTGCTTCACCACGAAGAACGGACACGTTTCCAGCCGTTCCGCGGTGAGCGCGAAGACATCGCCCTCGTCAGCGACCAGCCCGCAGTCGAGCAGCGCGGTCACCGCCTCGTAGCCGAGGACTTCGATGTCGAACGCGCCGCGCCCGGCCATATGGAACAGGCGCTCACGAAGCTGCGCCGGACACGATCGCGTGTTCGGGCAGCGCCAGTCCACGCCACCCTCCTCGCGGGTCAGCGTTGTCCCGCACTCCGGGCA
The DNA here is from genome assembly GCA_019245115.1 of Streptosporangiaceae bacterium. Lineage (GTDB taxonomy): Bacteria > Actinomycetota > Actinomycetes > Streptosporangiales > Streptosporangiaceae > JAFARZ01. The sequence goes on from JAFARZ010000035.1 coordinate 1,217, forward strand.
CTGCACGGGGAACACGAACTCCCGCTCGTCCCCCTTACGCAGGTCGGCGACCGGCCCGACCACCTCCGGGATCACGTCGCCCGCCTTGCGCAGTACCACCATGTCGCCGATGAGCACGCCTTTGCGCTGTACTTCGTCGGCATTGTGCAATGTGGCGCGGTCCACCGTTGACCCGCTGACCTTGACCGGTTCCATCACCGCGAACGGGGTGACCCGTCCGGTCCGCCCGACATTCACTCGGATGTCCAGCAGCCTGGTGGTCACCTCTTCGGGCGGGTACTTGAACGCGATCGCCCACCTGGGCGCCCGACTGGTCGAACCAAGCTGGCGCTGCAGCGCGATCTGGTCGACCTTGACCACCACGCCGTCGATCTCATACGGCGGATCGTGCCGGTGCTCGGCGTAGTGGGCGATGTACTCGCGCACTCCGGCCATGTCCGGCACGACCTTGTACAGGGCGCTGACCGGCAGCCCCCACTCCCGGAGCCGCTCGTACCAGCCGGACTGGGTGTCGGGCGCGCCCGCGAGGTCCCCGGCCTCGCCCGGTCCGGCCGCCGAGCCGCTGATCCCGTCCGGTCCAGCCGAGCCCTCGACCCGTCCGATGCCGTGGATGATCGCGTCCAGCGGCCTGCTGGCGGTGACCCGCGGATCCTTCTGCCGTAGCGACCCGGCCGCCGAGTTGCGGGGATTGGCGAAGGCCGGCTTGCCCGCGTCGAGCAACGCCTCGTTCACCTTCTCGAACCCGGCGACCGGCAGGAACACCTCGCCGCGCACCTCCAGGACCGCCGGATATCCGGATCCGGACAGCCGGGCCGGGATGGCGGAGATCGTCCGGATATTCGGCGTGACGTCCTCGCCGGTCCGCCCGTCGCCTCGCGTCGCGCCGCGGACCAGCGCCCCGTCCCGGTAAACCAGGTCGATCGCCAGCCCGTCGATTTTCAGCTCACACAGGTATGGTCCCGTGGCGCCGAGCCGGGTGGCACGGTCGGCCCACCCGCCCAGATCGTCGTCGGTGAAGACGTTGTCCAGGCTGAGCAGTCGCTCCAGGTGCTCCACGGGAGTGAACAGCGTCGACACCGCCCCATGGACGGTCTGGGTCGGCGAGTCCGGGGTGCGCAGCTCCGGATAGCGCTCCTCCAGCGCGCGCAGCTCCCGCATCTTGGTGTCGTACTCGATGTCCGAGATGGTCGGGGAGTCGAGGATGTAGTACCTGTGGTCGGCCTCGGTGATCTCCAGGCTCAGGTCGGCGTGCCGCCGACGCGCCTCCGCCGGAGCCTCCTCGGGCATGTTCTCCTGGTCGCTCACCCGCGATCCACCTCTCCAGCAGCCATCTCTGGCAGTATCCTGGCCGCCTCGCGGCAGCTGGCCAATGCCGCGCGCGCCCAGGCGGGCGACGCTCCGGCCAGGCCACACCCCGGTGTGATGACCACCTGCTCCACGTCCGGCGCCAAGCCGAGGCGGTGCCACAGCCGGGCAACCCGCCGAGCGACCCGGACACCCCGATCCTGCGTGACGTCCTCGTCGGCGGGATCCACGGCGGGCACCGCCCCCACGAGCAGCCCCATCCCCGCTTCGGCTGACTCACCCACTGCGTCCTCTTCCCCCCGCCGTAGCTGGCTGAGGTCGAAGGAAATGGCCTCTGCCCCAGCGCCTCTTATTATTCCGAATGGAACTGTGGTGGCACAGCAGTGAACCACCGTGTATCCGGGATTGCCCGCGAGCACCTGGGTAAGGCGCTCGCGGATCGTGTCGGCCTCGATCGCCGGAAGGCGCGACAGCCCGCTCGCGGTCGGCACTTCGCCCGCCGCCACGGCGGCCAGCGCGGGCTCGTCGAACTGCACCACCAGCCGCGCCCCCGGTACTCTCTTGGCGACATCCGCGGCGTGCGCGGCGGCCGCCTCGGCCAGTGAGGCGGCCAGGTCCGCGACGGCGCCCGAGTCCGACAATGCCGCGTCCATCGTGCGGGTCAGCTCCAGCGTCGCGGCGAGCGTCCACGGGCCGCAAAGCTGGATCTTCAGCGGACCCGTATAGCCTTGCAGGACCTCCTCCATGGCGTCGAGGTCGGACGACAGCATCGACCTGGCCCGCTGCACATCGCGGCCGGGGTGCTCGCCGAGCCGCCAGCCACGCGGCGTGACCTCGACCGGCATGTCGATGAGCAGCGCCGCGGTGCGACCGGTCAGGTCAGCGCCCGGGCCACGCTCGGGTAGCTCGGGCAAGTGCGGGAACCCGGACAGCTCGCCCGCCACGATCCGCATGGCTTCCGCCGGATCAGTACCCGGCATCGAGCCGATGCCGGTCGCGCTCCCGAGCGGCCATGGATACCGCACCTGCGAAGATTGTTCTGCCACAAAGCCGAGCTTAGGGCGCGCGGGCGCGGGGGGATGGCTCCCCCCGCTCTCAGCGGCGCGGGGTTGTCGCCTCAGTGGTCGTTGTCGCGACGCGGCCAGCGAGGCCGGTCACCGGAAATCACGTCGTCCCAGTGGCCCGGGACGCCGGACGGCCCAGCGATGTCGTCGTCTTCGTAGTCGGGAAGCTCCTCTGGTCCCGTCATGTCGCCGCGCACCGCCCGCCGGCGATCTGCCCGAAGGGCGGACAGCGCGATCACCGCGATAACCCCTACCGCGACTCCGATGATGAAGATGACCAGGAATATCAGCGCGACCACGGTCCCGGGACTCATGCCGCACCTCCCGTTCGCCTCTGGCAGCCGACCGGCTCGCTCATGGCTAAACCTCGGGCGGGCCGGCGTCGCGGCTGCCGACACCAGTTAGAACTCTCGCGCCGCGTGCCGCGGCATCCGGGGCCTGTCCGGTCAGGGATCCGCTCCGGTCTTCTCGTTTGATCGATCTCGAGACGATCACCAGGATCCCCAGCACTATTCCGCCAAGGAATATCGCGAGGATCGCGATCGCCTCTGCCGCTGCGCCACCGCTCATGACGGCCTCCCGTCACTCGACCGGGACCCCAGGCCTCCGGCCTGCCCGTATGGCTGGAACTGACCAGCTCATACAGGTCATCCCCATGTTTGGTACTGCTAGAATCTTACCCTGCTTTCATGAATTAAACCTGGATCAGGTGGTACATTCCCCTAGCAAGAATGTGAAGGATAGTTCCATCTGACCTGTCCAACCAGCTTGTTGGGATAGGTGGTATGATGGTTGATCATGACTGAGCCCATCTACCGGCGAATCGCCCATGATCTGCGTCGACGCATCCGGTCCGGCGATCTGCCTCCAGGGCATCAGCTACCACCCGAGCCTGAGCTGAAGAAGCTGTACAACGCGTCTCGCAACACTGTTCGTGACGCCATCAAGTGGCTCGCGACAAACGGGCTGGTAGAGACCCGGCCAGGCCAGGGAACCTTCGTACGGGACCGGATAAATCCGTTCGTGACCACGCTCTCGCCCGACCCGGAAACAGGACTGGGTGGCGGCGAGGGTGAGGCAGCGTTCACCGAGGTCCGAGAGCGTGGCCGGGCGCCCTCCAGATCCGCGCCCAAGGTCGAACTCCAGGCCGCGACCGGCAATATCGCCGCGAGGCTGCGCATCCCCGAGGGCACTCAGGTTCTCAGCAGGCTTCAGGAGCGCTTCATCGACGGCACTCCCTGGTCGCTGCTGACCACCTTCTACCCGATGGACCTTGTCCGGCAGGGCGCGACCCTGCTTCTGGTTCCGGACGAGATCCCCGGAGGATCGGTCCGCTACCTGCGGAAAACACTCAACCTGGTCCAGGTGGGCTACCGGGACAGGATTCTGGTCCGGGCCCCTGACGAGAACGAGGCCTTGTTCTTCGGTCTGCCAGACGATGGCCGGATCTCCATGATCTCGCTCATACGGACCGGTTACCGAGCCGACGATGACGGCCCGGTTCCATTCCGGGTCACGTTCACGGTCTTGCCCGCCGACCGGAACCAGCTCGTCATTAACTCCGGTGAGGTACCGGCTGCTCGCGCCGCCGCGGCCGCGCCGCCCGTCCCGTTACAGCGCCTTTATGTCCGTTCCAGGGCCTTGAAGCGACCCTCAAGTGGCGCGGAGGCCCCGGACTCCGCGCCACTTTCCCCCGCGCCTGCTAGCTGAAGGTCAGAGCCGGGCGCTGAGCCCGTGGGCACCTGTCGCATGGCGCGCGAGCCTGGACGCCCTGCTCAGAGCGATCGGAGCACCAAGGACGGCGCGCCGGTCATCGCGGTGAATGCCCCAGGAGACGTAGGCAACCCCGACGGCCGCCGCCACGATGCCGACGAACGAGATAACTGCCAGTACTGCGGCTCCGCTCATGGTAATCTCCCCACGTCATCCGTTCATTGGGCATGACTGGCTTGACCTAGTTATCAGGGCGATACCGAAGGTTCTTGCGTACCATAGGAGTCTACCTGCTAGGATCAACCCTATTGATCTGGCCATCCGAGTCATCCCAACCTTTGGAACCTTTCGACCCTGGTTGTACCACCCTCAGGCGGGTATAAACCAGATCACGCCAAATATTCTGACGGCTCTGATAGCAGGGATCGTCCTCCCAGTAGGGACTAAGCCAGCCATCTGGGTGGTTGGTATCTGTCGGAGGAAATAACTATGGCCCAACCGATGTATCACCTGATCGCGGACGATCTGCGTGGCCAGATAGAGCGCGGCGACCTCAGGCCCGGTGCGCAGTTGCCTACCGAACTTGAGCTGCGCGAGAAATACGAGGCGTCACGGAATACGATCAGGGATGCGATCAAACGGCTGATCGGCTTGGGTCTGGTCGAGACGAGGCCCGGTCAGGGCACGTTTGTCACGCAGAAGATCGATCCGTTCGTTACCACCTTGACCGGGGATCAGAAGAGCGGGCGAGCCAGCGGTGGCGAGGGTATCGCGTATCTGTCAGAGGTCAGCGAGCAGCATAGGAAGCCCGCGGAATCCACGCCACGAGTGGAAATCCAGGTGCCCTCGGCTGAGGTGGCGCTGCGGCTGCGGATATCTCCCGGGGTCCAGGTAGTCAGCCGTCACCAGCAGCGCTTCATCGATGACATTCCGTGGTCGCTGCAGACGACCTACTATCCGATGGAGTTCGTGACCAGCGGGAAAGCGCCGATGCTGCTGATGGCGGAAGACATGGCCGAGGGAACGGTGCAGTACCTCAAGAAGGCGATAGGCCTCGAGCAGGTCGGCTACCGCGACTGGATAACCGCGCGCACACCGGACTCTAATGAACAGACGTTCTTCCGGATTCCCCACGACAGCACCGTGTTCGAGATCTTCCGGACCGGCTTCGATCAGAACGAGACGCCAATGCGTGTCACGGTCACCGTTTTCCCGGCCGACCGGAATCAGTTCATCGTCAACGTGGGGAACGTCCCGGATCCGCAGTACGACCTGTCCCAGTCCGAGCCAGAGACGACCGAGCCAGAGACGACCGAGGCAGAGAAGTGATCAGGAATCATCGCAGGGTTATGAGTACGCTTGCCCCTTTCTCTCCAAACCCCGCGGAGACGCCTGCCATGGACGCGACCACGATGCGACTCGCCAGGGCGGAAGCCACGGCGGAGAACTTCCGGGCCATTATCGGCCTGATCGACGGCGCCGCGGCCTGGCTCCGGTCCAAGAACACGGACCAGTGGGCGAAACCCTGGCCCGATCGCGGACAACGCGATGCCCGTATCGAAAAGGGATTGCGCGGCGGGAAGACGTGGATCATGTGGGACGGGCGGATACCGGTGGCCACCGTCACCATCGCCAAGCAGGCCAATCCCGCGGTGTGGTCCCCGGCCGCGTACGACCTAGCTGAACCCGCGGTCTACATTCACCGCCTGGTCACCGCCCGATCGCATGCGGGCTGGGGACTGGGAGGACAGCTCATTGACTGGGCCGGGCGGACCGCCGCCGAGCAGTACGGCGCGAGGTCGATCAGGATCGACGTGTGGACCGACAACCTCGCACTCCATGACTATTACCACAAGAGAGACTTCGAGTTCGCGGGCTACTGCCCCGATCCCGGATATCCCTCGGGCGCGCTGTTCGAGAAGCCGGTGTCGGCGATCGAGGATCGGACCAGGCCGCTGCTGTGGCAGCCGCCAGACACCGCCTGGCTTGCCTAGGCGGGCACGGCTAGAACCGGACAAATTAGGCGTGGCACATAACGCTCCCGCAACGCATAATCGAGGAAGGGACGGCGAGCCTCGGTAGGACCACGTCCCAACGCTGGGGGAGTATGCCGGGGCGGCCTGTCTGACGTCTGACGCCTGGAGCAGGAGGATAAATGGCCAAGCGTCATGGTCGGCCTTCCATGCAGTACCGGTACGAGCACTACGACCCCCGTATGTAGTCAGCAGACAGCAGTAGCGCGGCGGCAGCGCCAGATGGGCGCTGCCGTCATGCGGTGGTAGCGCTAAGCGAGCGGGAAGCTTTTATCTCGCGGTAGTCAGCCGAGCGGTGCGTGCCGTGGCGGCGATCGTGGCGCTGCCCAGTACCCGGTCGCCGTCGTAGACCACGGCGGCCTGGCCCTTGGCTACGCCGCGCGCCGGATGCTCCAAGCGGATGCTCAGGCCGCCTTCTTCGGCCGATGCCGTGCACTCGATCGGCTGGCCGTGGGCGCTCAACTGGACCAGGCCGCGGATCGGCGCCTCAGGTACCGCGCAGCCCGTCCAGACCGGGCGCTCGCCGGTGATCTCGATAACATCCAGCCCCGAAGCCGGGCCGATCGTGACGGTCCGCGCCACCGGCTCAATGTCCAGCACGTAGCGCGGCTTGCCGTCCGGAGCGGGCTTTCCCACCCGAAGTCCGCGACGCTGGCCGACGGTGAACCCGAACGCGCCATCGTGCTCGCCCACGACGGCGCCGGACTGGTCGACGATATCGCCGGGCGCCTCGCCGAGCTGCCTGGCCAGGAACCGTCTGGTGTCGCCGTCCGCGATGAAACAGACATCGTGGCTGTCTGGCTTGTCCGCGACCATGAGCCCGCGCCGCGCCGCCTCGGCGCGAACCTCCGCCTTGGGGGTATCGCCCAGCGGGAACATCGCGTGGCTGAGCTGACGGGACGTGAGTACCGCCAGGACGTAGGACTGATCCTTGGCGGGGTCCGCGGCGCGATGCAGCACGCCATCCACCAGGCGCGCGTAGTGCCCGGTGCAGACGGCATCGAAGCCCAGCGCCAGCGCGCGGTCGAGCACCGCCGCGAACTTGATCTTCTCATTGCAGCGCAGGCACGGGTTCGGCGTGCGGCCAGCCGCGTACTCGGCTACGAAGTCATCCACCACGTCGTGGCGGAAGCGCTCGGCCATGTCCCATACATAGAACGGGATGCCGATCACGTCTGCGGCGCGGCGCGCGTCCCGCGCGTCCTCGAGCGTGCAGCAGCCTCGCGCCCCGGTCCGGTACGAGGATGGATTCTCGGACAACGCGAGATGCACGCCGGTCACCTCGTGGCCAGCGTCTACCGCCCGGGCCGCGGCTGTCGCGGAATCCACCCCGCCCGACATAGCCGCAAGCACCCTCAATCCGCTCACCCGGTCAAGTTTACCGGGGGGTGCGGGGAGCGGCTCGGCGAGCGCGGTCCACCGCTTCGGCGATCACGCCGCCCAGCGCGTCAACGTCTTCCTGCGTCGAAGTATGGCCGAGGGTGAACCTCAGCGACCCACGAGACCGCGAATCGCCGGCGCCCATGGCCAGTAGCACGTGGCTCGGTTCGGCCACCCCGGCGGTACACGCCGAGCCGGTCGAGCACGCGATGCCCTTGGCGTCCAGGAGCATGAGGAGCGCATCGCCTTCGCAGCCCGGGAAGGAGATGTTGGCGTTGCCCGGCAGCCGCCCGGGTCCGGGAGGCGCCCCGTTGAGCACGGCGTCGGGAACCGCCGCGAACACCTGACGGACGAGGTCATCGCGAAGCGCGGCCATCCGCTTGGCCGCTACGGCCCGGTCGCGGGCGGACGCCACCGCGGCAACGGCGAAGGCGCGGATGGCGGGCGTATCGAGGGTGCCCGATCGGATATCCCGCTCCTGGCCGCCGCCGTGCAGCACCGGGGCCGGCCCCACGCCCCGGGCCAGGATCAGCGCCCCGGCACCGATGGGGCCACCGAGCTTGTGGCCGGTGACGGTCATCGCGTCCACCCCGCTGGCCGCGAAGTCCACCGGGAGCTGCGCGGCGGCCTGGACCGCGTCGGTGTGGAACGGGATGCCGAATTCATGCGCCACCGCGGCGAGCTCGGCCACGGGCTGGATCGTGCCGACCTCGTTGTTCGCCCACATGATGCTGATCAGCGCTATCCGGCCGGGGTCGGGCGCCATGGCAGCGCGCAGCGCATCGGGGCGGACGCCGCCCAACTCGTCGACACCAAGCCAGATCGCCTCCGCGCCCTGGGCCTGCGCCAGCCATTTGACCGAGTCCAGCACCGCGTGGTGTTCCACCGAGGTGGTGACGACCCGGCGGCGTGACGCAGCAGCAGACTGGCGGGCCCAGTAGAGGCCCTTGACCGCGAGGTTGTCGGCTTCGGTGCCGCCGCTGGTGAAGATGACCTCGTTCGGGCGGGCACCGAAAACCTCGGCTATCTGCTCCCTGGATTCCTCCACCACGCGACGCGCCCGGCGTCCGGCGGCGTGCAGCGATGACGGATTGCCAAGCTCGGCCAGTTCTTCGGCCATCGAGGCGATGGCTTCGGGCCGCATCGGCGTCGTCGCCGCGTGATCCAGGTACACAGTCATGACGGCCTCAAGCCTAGTCTGGCCGCCGGCTCGTCCGAAATAACAGCTGCTTACGCTTGCCGATCTCCTCCTGCAGCTGCGGGACGACCTTGAAAAGGTCACCAACGACGCCGTAGTCGGCCAGTTCGAAGATGGGCGCCTCCGGGTCCTTGTTGACGGCCACGATCGTCTTGGAGGTCTGCATGCCGGCCCGGTGCTGGATCGCACCGGAGATGCCGATCGCCATGTACAGCTGCGGTGAAACCGTCTTGCCGGTCTGGCCCACCTGGAACTGATGCGGGTACCACCCGGCATCGGTCACCGCGCGAGAAGCCCCGACGGCCGCGCCGAGCGCGTCCGCGAGCTGCTCGATCAGGCCGAAACCCTCCGCGCCGCCGGTCCCCCGCCCACCGGAAACCACGATGGACGCCTCGGTGAGATCCGGCCGCTCACCGCGCTCGGCCACCACCCGCTCGAGGATCCGCGCCCCCGAAGGCGAGGAGTCCAGCTCGACCGCGACCAGCTCCGCGTCACCAGAAGAAGGCTCGGGTGAGATGGCATTCGGCCGTACCGCGACGATAGGCGTGCCGCGCCGGACCCGGGAGTGAACCACGGTCGCGCCGCCGAACACCGACTGCTCCGCCACCGGCCCATCATCGCCAGGCACCAGGTCCACGGCGTCGGTCAGCACCCCGGAATCGATCTTCACCGCGAGCCGTCCGGCGATCTCCTTGCCCTGGCCCGTCCCGGCGATCAGCACCAGCGCGGGCGACTTCTCGCGCACGAGCTGCGCGAGCAGCTCCGTCACCGGTGTCACGACGATGTCATCCAGCGCCGCATCAGAGGCTACGTACACGCGTGCGGCGCCGAACTCCGCGCAGCGTGCCTGCCCGGCCTCAGCGCCGGGCCCGGCCCATACCACGGCGGGCTCGCCGAACCGGCGGGCCAGCGTGATCAGCTCAACGGTGACCTTCTTGACCTCGCCATCGGCGTGCTCAGCCAGTACAAGGACCTCAGCCATGACCAGTACCCCTCAGCCTCAGATGAACTTCCGCGTGGCCAGGAACTCCGCCACCTTCGCGCCGCCGTCACCCTCGTCCTTGACGATCGTGCCGGCCTGCCGTGGCGGCCGCTGGGCGAAGTCGACCACCTCCGTGGCCGCACCGCCGATGCCCACCAGGGACGGATCGATCCCCGCATCGGCCAGGCTCATGGTCTGCACCGGCTTCTTCTTCGCGGCCATGATCCCCTTGAACGACGGGTAGCGGGGCTCGTTGATCTTCTCCACCACGCTGATCACGGCCGGCAGCGAGGCCTCGACCTGGTGGTATCCGTCGTCCGAGACCCGGCGAACCCGGATCGCGGACCCGTCTATCTCCACCGCGGCCGCCAGCGAGACCTGCACCGCGCCCAGCCGCTCGGCGAGCATCGCCGCCATCACGCCCATCCGGGCGTCGGTGGATTCCGAGCCGCAGATAACAAGGTCAAAGCCGATCTGCTTGAGGACCTGGGCCAGCGCGTACGACGTGGCGAGCGCGTCGCTTCCCACCAGGCCGTCGTCGTGGAGGTGCACCGCCTTGTCGGCGCCCATCGACAACGCCTTGCGGATCGACTCAGCGGCCTTCTCCGGTCCCATGGACAAGATCGTCACCTCGGACTCTGGGTTGGCCTCGGCGATCCGAAGCCCTTCCTCGATCGCGTACTCGTCGAGCTCATTGATGAGCCCGTCCACCGAGGCGCGATCCAGCGTCGAGTCCTGGGGCTTGAGCTTGCGTTCGGCCCAAGTGTCCGGCACTTGCTTCATGCAGACCACAATGTTCATGACACCTCCACGGTCCTATATTACCGGCCGGTAACCAGTAACCGGAGCCCAGTAACCGAAACAGCGCCTCGGCGGCCTCGACGACGTTGACCAGCAGCATGGCGCGGGTCATCGGGCCGACGCCACCGGGCATCGGCGCGAGCCAGCCGGCCACCTCGGCCACCCCGGGGGCCACATCACCCACCAGACCAGCCTCGGTTCTGGTGATGCCGACGTCCACCACCGCCGCTCCCGGCCGGATCATATCCGGGGTGAGCAGACCGGGCCGTCCCGCCGCCACCACCACGATGTCCGCGCTACGCGTATGGCCAGCCAGGTCCTTGGTGCCGGTGTGGCACAACGTCACGGTCGCGTTCTCGGTCCGCCGGGTGAGCAGCAGCCCGAGCGAGCGGCCCACCGTGATGCCACGTCCGATCACCGTCACGTCCGCGCCCGCGATCGGCACCTCGTACCTGCGGAGGAGGGTCACGATCCCGCGCGGCGTGGCCGGCAGCGGCCCCGGCTCACCGAGCACCAGCTTGCCCAGGCTGATCGGGTGCAGCCCGTCCACGTCCTTGGCCGGGTCCATGCGGGCCAGCACCGCGCCCGCGTCGAGTCCCTCCGGCAGCGGAAGCTGGACGATGTACCCCGTGCACGCCGGATCCGCGTTCAGCTCGTCGATCACCGCCTCGACCTCGGCCTGGGTCGCGGTGGCCGGCAGCTCCCGGCGGATGGAGTTGATCCCCACCTGGGCGCTGTCCCGGTGCTTGCCGCGCACGTACGCGTGGCTGCCCGGATCGTCACCGACCAGCACGGTGCCCAGACCCGGCACGATCCCCTGCTCGGCCAGCCGCGCCACCCGCACCTTGAGGTCCTCGCGTACCTCCGCCGCGGCGGCCTTCCCGTCGAGTATCTGCGCTGCCATATAAATAAGGTCCCTAGTGGTAGAAGTGCCGGACGCCGGTGAAGTACAACGTGATCCCGGCCGCCTGCGCCGCCTCGATGACCAGGCGGTCGCGGATGGAGCCGCCGGGTTCGGCGACCGCGCGCACGCCGGCCTCGATGAGGATCTCCAGCCCGTCCGGGAACGGGAAGTACGCGTCGCTCGCCGCTACCGATCCGGCCGCCCGCTCCCCCGCCCGCGCCACGGCCAGGCGCGCCGAATCGACCCGGTTCACCTGCCCCATCCCGACCCCGACCGAAGCTCTCCCGGCCGCGAGCAAAATCGCGTTACTTTTAACTGAACGACATGCCTTCCACGCGAAGGTAAGGTCGGCGAGTTGCGCGGGGCTGGCGGGCGCACCGGCTTTCAGCTCCCAGTTGGCCGGATCGTCACCCGGCTCACTGACCAGGTCCACGGACTGCAGCAGCATCCCGCCGGTGACCGGCCGCAGTTCTACTCCCGGGGGGAGCCGTCCCCCCGGACCCCCCTGGTCCATCCCCGGCGTCCGGGCCGGAGCCGGGCAGCGCAGCAGCCGGACGTTCTTCGCCTTGGACAGAATGTCCAGCGCCTCGGGCTCGAAGTCGGGCGCGATCACCACCTCGGTGAACACATCGGCGACCTGGGCGGCCATCGCCGCCGTGACGACGCCGTTGGCCGCGACCACCCCGCCGAACGCCGAGACCGGATCGCACGCGTTCGCCTTGGCGTGCGCGTCGGCCAGATCGGCGCCGACCGCGATCCCGCACGGGTTGGAGTGCTTGATGATGGCCACGCACGGCTCAGCGAAGTCGAACGCCGCGCGCCGGGCCGAATCGGCGTCGACGTAGTTGTTGTACGACATCTGCTTGCCGTGCAGGAGTTCCGCGCTGGCGATGCCGGTGACTGGGCGGGAGACCACAGACCGTTCGTGGTAAATGGCTGCTTTTTGATGGGGGTTTTCGCCGTAACGAAGCACGTCGGCCCGGCGCCACAGCGCTCCGGCCACCGCGGGCCAGGTCGCGTCGTCCGGCGCGTACACCGACGCGAACCAGGACGCGACCGCGATGTCGTACTCGGCGGTGTGCGCGTACGCGTCGGCGGCCAGGCGGCGGCGCTGGTCGAGGGTGAACCCCCCGCCGGCAGCCGCGGCGAGCACATCCGGGTACCGCGCGGGGTCAGTGATGACCGCGATGCTGGCGTGGTTCTTCGCCGCGGCGCGGACCATCGCGGGTCCGCCGATGTCGATCTGCTCGACGCACTCCTCCGGCGCGGCACCGGACGCGACCGTGGCCTCGAACGGGTACAAGTTGGACACCAGGAGCTGGAATGGCTCGATGTCCAGTTGTTCGAGCTGCTGGTTGTGATCCGGGTTGCGGGTGTCGGCGAGCAGGCCGGCGTGCACCTTCGGGTGCAGCGTCTTCACCCGGCCGTCCAGGCACTCGGGGAAGCCGGTGAGGTCCTCCACCTTGGTGACCGGGATGCCCTGTGCCTGGATCCTCGCCGCGGTGCTGCCGGTCGAGACGAGCTCGACCCCGGCCTCGTGCAGGCCGCGGGCCAGATCCTCGATCCCGGTCTTGTCATAGACGCTGATCAGGGCGCGCCTGATCGGTACCTGGGTCAAGCTGTCTCCTTGTTCACGGGCCGATCCTCACCTTCCGGCCATCGACGGACCACCCCTCGCGGACCATCCGGCCTACCGTGGCGACGAGCAGGCCTCGCTCGGCCACCTTGATCCGTTCGTGCAGGGTTTCCTCGTCGTCGCCATCGTGCACCGGCACGCTGGCCTGCGCCACGATAGGTCCGGTGTCCACGCCATCATCGACGATGAGAACGGTGCAGCCGGTGACCTTCACACCGTGGTCAAGCGCGTCACGCACGCCATGCGTCCCGGGAAACGACGGTAGCAGCGCCGGGTGCGTGTTCACGCAGCGGCCTCCGAACGCCTTGAGGAAGGGTTCGCCGACCAGCTTCATGAATCCGGCCAGGACGATCAGGTCGGGTTCGTGCTGGCGGCAGGCCTCGGTGAGGGCTTCGTCCCATTTGTGACGGGTTTCGTGGCTCTTGGTGGAAACGGTGAAGGTAGGGATGTTCGCGTGATGTGCGCGGTCCAGGGCCTTGATGCCGGGCCGGTCGGAGCCGACCGCTACCACATCGGCACCGTATGCTTCGTCCTGCGCGGCGTCGATGAGAGCCTGCAGGTTAGTCCCCTCGCCGGAGACGAGAACCACCAGCCGAGCGCTCATGCCGCCACCATATGACCTCCCGAAGGGCGGGGGGTGCCCAGGGGGTGTCGGGGGGCGGAGCCCCCTGACCCGCGGAAGCGCTGTCGTCCCCCCGCAAGCCAGCACTGCACGTGCGCGCGCGGTTGGTCAGGGGGGAGAATAGGTATCGCCATGGCGAGTTCGGGTAAGCAGGTGCCACCGGGGGTGCCCGTGCCTTCGCGGCTGCGCGGGGCGCCGCCGGATCCGCTGCTGCGGCAGCGCGCCTGGGCGGCGTTCACGCTCGGCCTGCTCAGCATCATCGGTTTGCTGTTCCTCGGCAACCTGCAGCGCGGGGTGTACGTCGTGGTGCTGACCCTGGTGTTCGGCGGCATCGCGATCTGGCTCGGCGTCACCGCGTCCCGGCGTGCCCGGCGTGGCGGTATGGCCCGGCCGCGCGGGGCCGTGAGCGGCACGGTGTTCGGCGGTCTCGGGCTCGCCCTGAGCGCTACCGTCCTGGTGGCGTTCGCGGTGTTCTGGCCACAGCTCAAGTCGTATTCGTCGTGCCTGGCCGGAGCCAACACGGTGGCGGCGCAGCAGGCCTGCCAGAACCAGTTCAACAAGTCCGTCGGCACCGAGATCAACAACCTGGAGCCCGGCCGCTGACCGCGGCTCCGTCTCTACCCGGCTCCCCGCCCTCGCTACCCCACGCACCCGCCCTTCTCCGCACCCCGCTACTCCACGCGCCCGTCCCCGCCTCCCGCTCGCGTCCCCGCCACCCGCCGCTATCTCCCGCGGCCGTCCCCGCCACTCGCCGCTACCTCACGCGGCCGTCCCCGCCTCCCCCGCTCCCCTTACCCGCCCTCGCCACCCGCTCGTGCTGTCCCACCTCCCCGCCGCCTCGCGGCCGTCCCCGCCACCCGCCGCTACCTCACGCGGCCGTCCCCGCCGCCTCCATGCCACGACGCCCCGCATACCCGACATTTCATGATTTGTTCCGGTGACCTCAGACGAGCATCGGCGATCGCTGACCGGATTGAGCAGAATGTCGGATAATATCGAATCGGGGAACGAATCAAGGCGGAACATCCATGCTTCATGGAATCCTGATATACGAATTCGGCGGTTAAACTTCCGTGAGCTCGCCTGGAATTTCCGCGTTAATCGTGGCGCCAGAGGATGTCGGCAGTAGGCGAGCAGCTTCCCGCTGACCGGAGATACGTTGCCCATGGTGCTGCCGTGACTGATGCCGTATTTCGCGGCCTGCGCGACGCCCATCCCCGGGAACGCATGACTAAACGGCATTGCCTCGGGTGGGGGTGGTTGGCGCAACGTACCCCTTAGATATCTCAGGTGAATGTGAGCTGTGAGGTTAATGTGACGAAAAGGATGCAACCCTGGGCAGACGGACGGGTTTTGCTTGTGGTGCGTGACGTGTGTGTTAATGCGTGACATGTGGGAGGGGCGGTGGGTTACTCGTCTTCGGCCCAGGGGTCCATGTAGATGGTGTGGGGGTCGGGGTCATCGGGTTCGCCGGGCGGTGAGGGGTCTTCGGTTTCTGGGGCTGGGGCGCGGCGGAGGATGAGCCAGTTGGCGGCGCCCCCGGCGATAGCGGCGATCACACCGATCTCGATGACCGCGACGACTCCGACCTGGAGACCCGACGGCCCGACCGCGGCCAGGCGGCCGCTGCCGAGCGGGCCGCCGGCGAACGCGGCCATCAGGCCGGTGAGCAGCCCGGCCGCGGAACCGGCCGTGAAGCCCCACAGCGGGGCCGCTTCGAGCATGGGAGTCGGGGCGATCCTGACCGTGACTATCCCGCCGAACACGCCGGCGAGGTATGGCACGGCGAGCATCAGAAACGCCAGCCAGCCTGGGCCGCTCGGCCGGGCACCGCCGGGCAACGCGGCGAGCATCGGGAAGATGGGGACGGGGCCGAGCGCGGAACCGGTTGGCGCGACAACAGTACCGGTGCCGAACGCGAACCCCGGTCCAAGCGTGTAGGAGATCGCCCACACGATCGCGTTCGGGACGTACGCCACCTGCGCGAGCAGGAGCAGCGCCGCGCCACCGGGGCCGGGCGCGAGTGCGTCACTGGCCAGCCGCACCTGGTGGAGATGCGCGACCAGGGAGCCGCCGGACAGCGCCGCACCGGCCACGACCAAGAGCGCCATCGTAGCTAGCATCCCCATGACGACCGACCTCGGGCGGGCGGGCATCAAGCTGACGAGCCGTGACCAGGGCGCCAGCGCGCGGGCCGCGCCGAGCCCAGCGGCCACGACGGCGAGGACGAACCCGGCGACTACGGCCTGCCAGAGGGACGGTGAATCGACTGGCGTCCGGCTGGCAACCGCGATAGCACCCGCCAGCAGCGCGTACGGGAAAGCCGTCGCGATGGCGACATATCCGACATGTCGCAGGCGGGTGACACCAGCGGTGCGGACCACCCAGCGACCGGCCAGGGCCAGCAGCGCGCCGGGCAGGAGCACCAGTCCCAGGGGCAGCATGCCGATCTGCCCCGCGCCATGCACGCTGAAACTGACGTGATGCGCAACCAGCCACAGCAGCCCCGCGGTCCGGAGCACTCCGCCGAGCCCGCTGCCGATGCCCACATGCGGTGCGGTGATCCAGCCGACGGCGGTCAGCGTGGTGAGCACGGCGAGCCCGCTGGCCGCTGCGGCGCACGCGGCCATGCCGCCGGTGACGACGAGCGGTCGCTGCCCGGGCTGGCCGAGTTGATCTGGAGATGAACCTTGCCCCCGAGCGTCAGATCCGCCCGGTGCATGCGGGGTCCCGGCCGCCTCCGGGCGCTGCTGGCTCTGCGGCGCGGGCGGCGCTCCGGGGGAAAGGCTCACATACCGATCCTCGCAAATCCGGCCTCCCGAGACGGGGAGGCACGCCGGTCAGAATCCCAGCTGCTGGGCGGCGAGGGATGTCCCCTGGACACGCGCTCTGATCTTGGCGAACGCGGTGTCGCGAGAGGTGGAGGTGTCATCGGCAAAGGGTGAGAATCCGCAGTCGTCGCAGGTACCCAGCCGGTCTGGCGGCAGCTGCCTGGCGGCAGCGAGGACGCGGTCGCGGACCTGTTCAGGGGTCTCTATCCGCGGGTCGATCGGGTCGGTGACGCCGATGAAGATCCGGACATCAGCGGGAAGGTGCTCAGCCACGACGCCGAGGACTTTCTCCGGTGCGGCCTCGCTGGCCAGTTGGATATAGAAGTTGCCCGCCTTGAGCTGGAACAACCTACGCAGCAGACCGGCGTAGTCGACGTCCAGGCTGTGCGTAGAGTCCTGGTCGCCTCCAGGGCAGGTGTGCACCCCGATCCGGCTTCGCTCGCCCTCGGTGAACCGCTCGAGAACCTGGTTATTGAGAGCGATGAAATTGTTCAGGACACCACCGCTTGGGTCGAGCTTGAGGGCGAGACGTCCCTCGGTGAAGTCGAGCTGGACGACGTGGGCGCCCGCCTCCAGCGAGCCCCGGATATCGGTCTCGGCCTCATTGACAAGGTCGGTAAGGAATGCCTCACGCCCGTAGCCATCGAGGGAATTCGGCGGATAGAGCAGGCTCAAGGCAGACGGGGCGACGACGGCTTGCTTGACCGGCGTCTTCGCGTGCCGGAGCGCGGCCCGCAGGTAAGTACCGGCGTGGACCTGATAGCGGAATGGTCCGCCGGTCAGAACCGGGAGCTGCCGCTGGTGACCGTCGGCGAACGGGATGACCACGCCGTCGGAGGCCAGCTGCGTAAGCCCGGCGATCGGATAGGTGGCGAAGCTGGGCTTGGATTGTTCACCGTCGGTGACGACCGGTGATCCGGTTTCCTCCATACGGCGGATGGTGTCGCCGACGGCCTCGTCTTGCGCGGCGGCAAGCTCAGCCGCGGTGATCTCGCCCCTTTCATAGGAGCCCATCGCGGCCAGCAGTTCAGGGGGCCGAGGGATGCTCCCGATAGGTTCGGTCGGAATCACCATAACCTCAGCCTAGCATTCCGCAATCTATGCATTACGCAGAGACACATCTGCGAGGTCCGGAGGAGCCTGTGCGTGCGTGGGTCAGTGGGGGCGCATTATGTCGCGGATTAGCTGGGCGGTTTCTGAGGGGGTTTTGCCTACTCGGACGCCTGCCTTTTCCAGGGCCTCCTTCTTGGCCTGGGCCGTGCCGGACGAACCGGAGATGATCGCCCCGGCGTGGCCCATCGTCTTGCCCTCCGGAGCGGTGAACCCGGCGACGTAGCCGACGACCGGCTTGGTCACGTGCTGTTCGATGAACGCCCCGGCCCGCTCCTCGGCGTCGCCGCCGATCTCGCCGATCATCACGATCGCTTCGGTCTCCGGATCCTCCTGGAAGGCCTGAAGGCAGTCGATGTGCGTGGTACCGATCACCGGGTCTCCCCCGATGCCCACAGCGGTGGAGAAGCCGATATCACGCAGTTCGTACATCATCTGGTAGGTCAGCGTCCCGGACTTGGACACCAGGCCGATCCGCCCCTCGGTGGTGATGTCGGCGGGGATGATGCCGGCGTTGGACTTGCCCGGAGATGCCACACCCGGGCAGTTGGGGCCGATGATCCTGGTCTGATTGCCGGCCGCGCTGGCCTGGGCCCAGAACTCGGCGGTGTCATGTACCGGGATGCCCTCGGTGATCACGATGCAGAGCGGGATGCGGGCCTCGATGGCCTCGATAACCGCGTCCTTGGTGCCGGACGCCGGCACGAAGACGACGCTCACATCGGCTCCGGTCGCTTCCATGGTCTCGGCGACCGTGCCGAACACCGGAATATCGGCGCCATTGAGCTCGACGGTCTGCCCGGCCTTGCGCGGGTTGGTGCCGCCGACGATCCTGGTCCCGGCGGCGAGCATCCGCGCGCCGTGCTTGCGGCCCTCGGATCCGGTGATGCCCTGGATCATGACCCGGCTCTGGCCGGTGAGGAAGATCGCCACCTCATGCTCCCTTCGCGGCCAGTTCGGCGGCCCGGGCCGCCGCGCCATCCATCGTGTCCACCCGTTCCACCACATCGATCGCGGCCCTGTCCAGAATCTCCCGGCCCTCGACCGCCTTGTTGCCGTCGAGCCGGACCACGATCGGGCGGGTCACGCGCTCACCTCGGTCGGCGAGCATACCGATCGCCGACACGATCCCGTTCGCGACCTCGTCGCAGGCGGTGATGCCGCCGAAGACGTTGACGAACACCGACTTCACGCTCGGGTCGGACAGCACGATCTCCAGGCCGTTCGCCATCACCTCGGCCGACGCGCCGCCGCCGATGTCGAGGAAGTTGGCCGGCCGCACCCGGCCGAACCGCTCCCCCGCGTAGGCCACGACGTCGAGCGTCGACATGACCAGCCCGGCGCCGTTGCCGATGATCCCGACCTGGCCGTCGAGCTTGACGTAGTTGAGGTGCTTCTCCCTGGCCCGCGCCTCGATGGGATCGGTGTTCGTGGTGTCCGCGAACCTGACGTGGTCCTGACGGAACGCGGCGTTGTCGTCCAGGGTGACCTTGCCGTCGACGGCCAGCACGTCGCCGTCCGGCGTGAGCACCATCGGGTTGACCTCGACCAGCGTGGCGTCCTCATCGGTGAACATGCCCCAGAGCCGTTCGACCAGGGTCGCCGCGCCGTCGGCGGCCTCGGCCGGGATGCGTCCGGCCGCGATGATCTCGCGAGCCTTCGCTCCGTCCACGCCGGTCAGCGGGCTCACCGGAATCCGGGCCACGGCCTCCGGGCTGGTGTGGGCGACCTCTTCTATCTCCATTCCGCCCTGCACCGAGCAGATGGACAGGAAGGTCCGGTTCGCCCGGTCAAGCAGGAACGAGACGTAATACTCGGCCGCGATATCGGTTGCCTCGGCGATGAGGACGGAGTGCACCGTGTGGCCCTTGATGTCCATGCCGAGGATCTGGCTGGCCTTGGCGTACGCCTCATCCGGCCCGTCGGCCAGCTTCACGCCACCTGCCTTGCCGCGGCCACCGGTCTTCACCTGCGCCTTGACCACGACGAGCGGCCGACCACTGGCGGCGAACTCCGCCGCGATCTCGCGCGCCTCCTCGGCAGTGCTGGCGACCTTGCCGCCCTGCACCGGGACGCCGTACTCGGCGAACAGTTCCTTCGCCTGATACTCAAACAGGTCCACTGGGGGTCCGTTCTGGATTGACAAAGTTTCAACCAGAGCCTAGCCCGCGCTAAAGGCCTTTTCCCCGGGGGGTGGAAACCAACCCCCCGGACCCCCCGGCCCGCGACACGTCCCGCCGTTAGTGTCACCTGGCCGGGAGGACCTTTCAGCCCTCCGCGTCCAGGCGACGCGCGAAGCTCGCTGACGCTCGCCGCGCTTCCCGCTGCGTGTCATGAAGCGCCGGGAGACTCAGCTACCTCGCGGCCTAGGTTGGAGTCGACCCAGTCGACGATCTCGGTGGTGGGGGCGCCTGGCGTGAAGATCTTCGCGACCCCCATCCGGGTCAGCTCCTCAATATCCGCGTCGGGGATGATGCCGCCGCCGAACACCACGATGTCGGGAGCACCCTGTTCGGTCAGCAGGTCGATGACACGGCGGAACAGCGTCATGTGGGCGCCAGACAAGATCGACAGCCCGACGGCGTCGACATCCTCCTGGATGGCGGCGGCCACGATCTGCTCCGGCGTCTGATGCAGACCGGTGTAGATGACCTCGACGCCGGCGTCCCGCAGCGCCCGGGCCACGACCTTGGCGCCCCGGTCGTGCCCGTCCAGCCCAGCCTTGGCCACGATCACCCGGATCTTTCCCATGTGGGCAAGCCTAGTTTCCCATGGAGGTGCGGGGGGAGGGCTCCCCCACCCCTAAACACGGTGCGGTAGGAAGGTCTCACGCCCGGGTTGATACCGGAGCTTAATCCACACAGGGGATGCCGTTGACGGCGTGGACGGCGCCGCCGTTCGCGTTGTTGCTCGGCTGTGCCGACGGAGTCGGCGTGCTGCTGGCGGAGGAGCTCGAGCCGGCGGCCGCACCAGAGCCAGAGCCAGAGCCAGAACCAGAGCCGAGGCTGGGCACGGTGGTGGCCGCGACGCCGAGCACGAGCTTCACGGTCCCGGCCGGGAGCGCGCTGCTCGGCTGGGCGGTGACGCCGAACGCCGACGCCAGGGCGTCCGCGCTGCCGGCCACGCCGGAGCCGTACAACACCTGGGTGGTTGCCTGCTTCGCGGGCGCGTTGCCCAGGCTGGATGCCTTGTATCCGGCCTGGACCAGGGCGTTGGCCACGTCGCTGGCCAGGTGCGGCGTGTTCCCGCCGTTGTACACGTCCACCGTGGTCGCGGCCGGGTCCGCCTTGGGCGTGGCCGTCTTACCGGCCGGCTTCTTCGCGGCCGCCGGCGCCGGGAAGAAGTTCTCGTGCACGAACTGCTGGATCTGCGGCACGCTGATCTCGTTGACGTCCTCGGTGCCCACCTTGCCGTAGCCGACGATGGGCGCGGTGCGGAACACGATGTGGCCCGGAGTGAGCGACTGCATCTGGGTGGCGAAATCCGCCAGGTCCCAGCCGGCGTCGGTGATCACATACTGGCTGGCGGTGGACAGCATGGAGTTGATCCTGCCGAGGTCGGTGAGCACGCCCTGGCCCCTGATCTGGTGCAGGACCGAGTCGATGAACGCCTGCTGCCGGTGCGTGCGGTCCAGGTCACCGTTGGTCAGGCCGTCCCGCTGACGCACGAAGGCCAGTGCCATCTTGGGGCTCAGGTGCTGATAGCCGGCCCGCTTGGCGTAGAAGCCGGAGTTCGGATCCGGCGGCCACACCGGCTTGTTCATGCAGACGTTGACACCACCGAGCACCTTGGCCATCTCGTAGAAGCCCCACAGGTTGACCTCGGCGAAATGGTCGATGTGCATGCCGGTGACCTGCTGGACAGTGGCGATCGCCGCGGAACGGCCGGCCTCGTTGCCCTGGAACGCGATACTGTCCGTCAGGCCGCTGCGATTGGCCGTTTCGAGCTGACTTTCCTTGGCCGCGAGCGCCAGGCCGTAGGCCTGGTCGATCTTGCCCGCCGACTGATTGTCGTAGGCCTGCGGGAACGTCACGTAGTCATCCCGGGGAATCGAGATGCCGACGGCCTTACCCCCGCCGGCCGGGATGTGGATCAGGATCAGGGTGTTCGTGGTGTTGCCGCCGACATTCTCGTACAGCACCCCTTGCCTGCTTCCGGCATGCAGCGCGTTCAGGATGTCGTTCGGCAGGACCTGCCCGTTCCAGTAGGTGCGGCTCTCCAGGCCCATCAGCAGGATGTTCTGCTCACCGATGGACGGGCCGCTGACCAGCGCGTGCGACTGGCCGAGCGCGGCGAGGTTCTGGTACGCGTAGTGAGCCCAGCCGCTGACCAGCAGCACGGTGGCCGAGACGATGCAGCAGAGCACATAACCGGCCTTGCCGGCGATTCCCCACAGCGGCGGCAAACCGGGACGCGCCGTAGCAGAGCGTGTCCTGAACATCGCGCTACCTCCGTGCCCCAAAGGGCGCTGAACACCGAGTCACGATCGTTACCATCTGTTGAAGGGTACCGGTCTGTTCCACGTATCCGACGGTAAGCGCTAACATCCGAGGCACATGTCTGACCCACGCTGGCACGAGGCCAATCCCCCGAGCCGCCGCCCGCCCTATGGCGATCGCGAGCCGGATCGGCCGTCTGGCGTGCGTCGACCGCAATTCCACCCGGCTCCGCCGGACGGCCCCAGATCCCGGGACGCCGGTGACGATTCCAGCGCGCGTACCCGCAGGACACAGCCTGTTCGGGAGCCTGGCGAGCGCGGCGGGCGCAGCGCGGGAAGGCCGTCGCCGGACGGGAGCGGAATGCGCCGGCGCAGTGCCGGTCGCGGCGGGCCCGGTCGCCGCGGGCCGCTGAACCGCTGGGGTGAGCTTCCCGGCGGCACCGGGGTCGGCATCGTGGCCGGCAGCGCGTTGCTCGGCGCACTTATTACCATTGTGCTACGGCAAGATCCCGGCGCCCCGCTCGGCGTGATTCTCGTCCTCGGCACGTTCGCCGCGGGGCTCGCGGTCCGTGCGCGCTACGCCCGGCTGATCATCCCGGCGCCGGTCTTGTGCTACATACCAGCCGGCGTCGTATCCGGCGCCATCAACGACCGGGCGGGCGACACCTCCACCCTCGGCCTGATGGCGCACGGCGGCAAGTGGATATCCAGCGGCTTCGTGGCGATGTGCGTCGCGACCATCGTGGCCATCGTGATCACCGGCCTTCGTATGTATCTGGACTTCCGCGCCCGTCCCCGGACCCGTGGCGGTCCCGCGGGGTCTGACCGGTACCGGGAGGACAGCGGAAGGCCGCGGTCAGCCGACGACCTGGACGGCGCGACGCGCCCGGCCGGCCAGACCGGTCCGTCCCGCCAGGGCGCACCGGCGGGCACCGGGCCTCGTCGGCCCGCCCCGGGAACCGGGCCATACGGTGCGCCGCCCGTGATCGCTCCGCCCGCCAAGGGTGCGCCGCCCGCGATCCCGCCAGCTAAAGGTGGTCCGCCCGCCATCGGCCCAGGACGTGGAACTGGCCCCGCGCCGGGAGCGCCCATGCCTGGCCCGGATCCCCGGGGAACCGGACTGTCCCGGCCGCGGCCGGGAACGGGACCGTATCCGCCGCGGCATCCTCCCGGCCGCGATGCCCCAGGGCGCGATGCCCCCGGGCGCGGGGGTCGCTACAACTTCTCCAGCGGCGCGTAAGCCAGCAGCAGGTGCTTGGTCCCGTAGCCATCGCCGAAGTCGACCTTGGCCTCGGCGTCGCTGCCGTAGCCGTCCGTTGACACCACCGTGCCCAGGCCGTACTTGTCGTGGTTGACCAGGTCCCCCGGACGCAGCGAAGGCACCGGACGGTTGCCGGGTGACCGGACACCGGCCCGCTGGGACAGTTGCTCCTGCGCGGGCCGCGACGCGGACATCGCGGCAGCCGCGTCCCGGCGCCACTCGATCAGGCCGGACGGGATCTCCTCCAGGAACCGGGACGGCTTGTGCTGCGCCGGACGGCCCCACCAGGTCCGCCGGTAGGCGCGGGTCAGGTACAGCCGCTGCTCCGCCCGGGTGATGCCGACGTAGGCGAGCCTGCGCTCTTCCTCCAGTTCCCTGGGGTTGGTCAGCGACCGCTGGTGCGGGAACACCTCTTCTTCCAGGCCGGTAAGGAACACCGCGGGGAACTCGAGGCCCTTGGCGGTGTGCAGGGTCATCAGCGTGACCATGCCGCCGTGGTCCTCCCCCTCGGGAATCTCATCGGCATCCGCGACCAGCGACACCTGCTCGAGAAACTCGGCCAGGGTACCCCCGCCCGCCTCCCCTCCCCCCTTCCATGATCCGTCGAACTCACGGGCCACGTTGATCATTTCCTGGAGGTTCTCGACCCGCCCCTTGTCCTGGAGGTCCGAAGAGTTCTCCAGCGCCTCGACATAGCCCGTGCGGTCGAGGATCGCCTCGGCCAGGTCGGCCACCGGCCCCTCGTCCGCCAGCTCACGCAGTCCGTCGATCAGGCGGTTGAAGCCCTCGATGGCGTTCGCCGAACGCGCGGCCAGTCCCGGGACGTCGGCCGGGCTGGCCAGCGCCTGAGCGAAAGAGATCCGCAGCCGCTGCGCGTACGCCGCCACATATTCCTCGGCCCGGTCCCCGATCCCCCGCTTGGGCACGTTCAGCACCCGGCGCAGCGACACCTCGTCGGCCGGGTTCGCGACCAGGCGCAGGTAGGCGAGCAGGTCGCGGACCTCGCGGCGCTCGTAGAACCGGACGCCGCCGACGACGCGGTACGGCAGCCCGACCCGGATGAAGACTTCCTCGAACACACGGGACTGGGCGTTGGTCCGGTAGAAAACGGCCACCTCGCCCGGGGTCGCCTCGCCCGCGTCGGCCAGGCGATCCACCTCCTGGGCCACGAACGCGGCCTCGTCATGCTCGTTGTCCGCCACGTAGCCGACGATCGGCGGGCCGTCGCCGGAGTCGGACCACAGCTTCTTCGGCTTGCGGCTCGGATTCCGGGAGACCACCGCGTTGGCCGCGGCCAGGATGTTCTGCGTGGACCGGTAATTCTGCTCCAGCAGGATGACGGTGGCGTCCGGGTAGTCCTCCTCGAACTCCACGATGTTCCGTATCGTCGCCCCGCGGAACGCGTATATGGACTGGTCCGCGTCGCCCACGACACACAACTCCGCGGGCGGAACGGCTTCCGGTGAGGTGTTACCACCGCCCGTTCGTTGTGAGAAAAGTGGAGCACTGCCGGAAACAAGCTCCCTGACCAGGACATATTGCGCGTGGTTGGTGTCCTGATACTCGTCCACCATCACATGCCGGAACCGGCGGCGGTACTGCTCGGCGACCTCGGGCAGGGCCTGGAACAAGTTGACCGTGACCATGATCAGGTCGTCGAAGTCCATCGCGCCGGCCGCCACCAGGCGGCGCTGGTACTCGGCGTAGGCCTCGGCGAGCGCCCGGTCGCGGGCGGTCTCCGCCCGGGCGGCGAACGTCTCGTAGTCGATCAGCTCGTTCTTGAGGTTCGACACCTGAGCGGACATCGCCTTCGGCGGGTACTGCTTGGCGTCCAGGTCGAGCTCGCGGCAGGCCAGGGCCATCAGCCGCTGCGAGTCGCCCTGATCGTAAATGGAGAACGAACTCGGGTAGCCGAACCGCTTGGCCTCGCGGCGCAGGATACGTACGCACGCCGAGTGGAAGGTCATCACCCACATGCTGCGCGCCTTCGGACCGACCAGGGCGGCGACGCGGGCGGCCATCTCGCCGGCCGCCTTGTTGGTGAACGTGATAGCCAGGATCTCGTGCGGCGCGACGTCGCGGGCGGCGAGCAGGTAGGCGATACGGTGCGTGAGCACTCGGGTCTTACCCGAGCCCGCACCAGCCACGATGAGCAGCGGGCTGCCCTCGTGCACGACGGCGGCGCGCTGCTGAGGGTTCAGTCCGTCCAGGAGGGCATCGATGGCGAAGGCGGTCACCCACCCAAGCGTAGGCGCTGCCACCGACATTCTGGCGGGAAGCCATCCCCCCGCGCCCTCTGGCAATTAACTCTTCGGG
The DNA here is from genome assembly GCA_019245115.1 of Streptosporangiaceae bacterium. Lineage (GTDB taxonomy): Bacteria > Actinomycetota > Actinomycetes > Streptosporangiales > Streptosporangiaceae > JAFARZ01. The sequence goes on from JAFARZ010000035.1 coordinate 26,811, forward strand.
GCGCGGCGGATGCCATACCATCCTGGCGATGGCATCCTCGCGACGGGGAGTTACTCGCGGTTTGAACCATCCGCCCCACCGTCACCCTGAGTCACAATTATCACACAGTGAGACAAAAGGGCTAGATAACTGCGAAATGGTACTCGGCGGTATATCCGCAGATATATCCTGCTTCAGCCTCGGACGATGCCCCATATGGGCTATTCTGGCCCCCTTGCCCGTTAGTCGCATGCAACGGGGGGACGAGGCAGCATGCGACGCAGAGTAACCGTGGGGGTGCCATGGGATCGCGTGGTCGGTCCATTAGGCTCCGCATCTATCTCCTGGTGGCGATTCCGCTCGTCACCATGATTGGCCTGCTCGCGTACGCGGTCACCACGACCGTTCACAACGCGATCAACCTGGACCGCGCGCCCGCCCTGTTCAACGCCACCGCGGTACCGGCCGCGGACTTCACCAATGACCTCCAGGCCGAGCGCCTCGCGGCGGTGGTCTACATATTCCAGCCCACTCCGGGCAACCTAGCGGCATACCAGTCGGCCATTAGCAAGACCAACGCGGATGAGCCGACGTTCGTAGCCCATATGACTTCGCCCGACACCAAGAGCGCCGAGACGCCCAGCATCGCGACTGCCATCAACGGCGACTTGCAAGGTCTCAGCCAGCTCAAGAACCTCCGCCAGGGTGTCATAGCCAGGCTCATAGGTCCCGGTCAGCCGATGACGGCGCTGGACGCCCTCGGCGAGTACAGCCAGGCCATTCAAAGCGGGCCGAAGCTCTTCCTCGCCGAGGCCAGCACCGTAGCCGACCCCACCGCGGCCAGCCAGGCGCTCGCCCTGATCGCCACGGTTTCGGCCCATGAGGCGATCGCTCAGGAAGACGCGCTGCTGTCCGGCATGCTCGCGGCGGACAAGGCCTCACAGGCCGATCGCGCCGCGTTCGCGGAGATAGCGTCGACCCGGCAGGGCGACACCGTGGACTGGCAATCCCTGTTCAATCAGTACAACCTGGCCGTCTACAACGCGGGGCTGAAGGGAACAGGCCAGCTACAGCAGCAGCTGACCCAGATCGAAGGGGCGGTGGCGGGCGGTGTCCCGATAAACCGCCTCAACCTCAGCCTGGCGCAATGGCAGCAACTGGCCGGCACACTGCTGCAGGCCAACTTCCAGGCCGGCGTCAACGACGTGGGGGCCCAGCTCGCGGTGGACCACCAGATCACCCACACGGCGTGGGAGAGGGTGGCCTACACCAGCGGCATCGCGCTGGCCGGACTGCTGCTGACGATCATCGTGACCACCATGGTCGGCCGCGCCATCATCCGCCGGCTACGCGGCCTGGAGCGGACCGCGCTCACACTGGCCGAAGAGCAGCTGCCCGAGGTCATCTCCCGGCTGAGGCAGGGCGAGGACGTGGACGTGGCCGTCGAGGCGCCGCCGCTGCGCATCGGCGCCGATGAGATCGGCCGGGTCGGACAGGCATTCGACCTCGTCCGGCAGACCGCCATCCGCTCCGCCGTCGAGGAAGCGAGGCTGCGCCGCGGGCTCAACGACGTGTTCCGGTCGCTGGCGCGGCGGTCGCAGTCGCTGCTGCACCGTCAGCTGACCCTGCTGGACCAGATGGAACGCCGCGCTTCTGACCCCGAGGCGCTGGACGACCTGTTCCGGCTCGACCACCTCACCACTCGTATGCGCCGCCACGCGGAAGGCCTGGTCATCCTGGCCGGCGCCCCGGCGGGCCGGGGCTGGTCCTCACCGGTCCGGATGGTCGACGTGATGCGCGGCGCCATCGCGGAGGTCGAGGACTACGCGCGGGTCTCCGTCGCCACCAGGAGCCAGGCCGCGCTGTCCGGCTCCGCCGTCGCCGACGTCATCCACCTGCTCGCCGAACTGATCGAGAACGCGACCACACTGTCCCCGCCATACACCTCGGTCCGGGTGTCCGGGGACACGGTCGCCAACGGGTTCGCGATCGAGGTCGAGGACCGCGGGCTCGGGGTGAGCGAGCACCGGCTGGCCGAACTCAACGAACGGCTGGCGAACCCGCCCGAGTTCAACCCGTCCGACAGTGAGCAACTCGGCTTGTTCGTGGTCAGCCAGCTGGCCAAGCGGCATGGCATCAAGGTCACGCTGAAGGCTTCGCCGTACGGTGGCACCGAGGCCGTCGTGCTCATCCCCCGTCATCTGGTGGTCACCGAAGAGGCGTTCCGCGCCAGCCTGCCCGGGGAGCCGATGGCAATCAACGGCGGCCCAGGCCCGGCTCCGGGTCCGGGTCCGGGCCCGGGTCCGGGCCTGGCTCCGGGTTCCGCTCCGGCGAACGGCAACCACTTCCCGGCCGGGGGATTCGCCGCCGCCGAATTCGGGAACGGCCAGTCGCCCGGCGGGCCGTTGTCCGGCGGCCCGTTGTCCGGCGGCCCGTTGTCCGGCGGGCCGTTGTCCGGCGGGCCGTTGTCCGGCGGGCCCTTGCCGGGGGATCCGCTGCACACCGGCACACCGGGGGCGGGGGCCACTATCTCCGGCGGCCCGCGGATATCGGGAGCGCTGCGCCGTGCGCATGGAAGCATCCCCGACGGCCTGCTAGGCGCCGGACGCGGGGAGGCCAACGGCGGCGGCTCGGGAATCAGCAACGGCAACGGGCATGGCTTCGGCGCCGGGCCTACCGATGGGCGCCCGGACGGGTTCCCCGACGGATTCCCCGCGCCTGGTAACGGTTTCGGGGGCCCTGGAGTCGACGGCGAGATCGTGGGCGGGTCGGCGGCCGACCTGACCGGCCTGGCCCCGGACCAGGCACTCGAGCCAGACGATCCGCTCGGGGCCGACGGCGGAGGACTGCCGCGGCGGCGGAACCGCGGCCAGCCCCAGCCGGGCGGCACATCGGGTGCGCCGGGGCCGTTCGGCCCGGCCACGGCCCGGTACACGACCGGCCAGTCATCCTCCTTCCCCGGCTGGCCAGGCCAGAACGCACCGATGACGCCGCCCGCCCCGATGACGCCGGTCGCTCCGGGCGGAGGAACCGGAGGAACCGGCGGAACTAGCGGAACTGGCGGGACCGGCGGGACCGGCGGGACCGGCAGGGTCTCCAAGCCGCCGTGGGAGCTGTCGCCCGAGACCGGACCGCTTCCGGTCGTGCCCGGGATCGCCGAGCCGGTGCTGGCCGACGCGGACGGCCCGGCTGGCGGTGACTACAGCGGTGACTACAAGGGGCTGCCGCGCCGCGTCAAGCAGGCGAACATAGCGCCCCAGCTCCGCGGCGATCCGGTTACCCAGGTCCGGCCATCGGCCCCGCCCGGCAGCGGCTCCGGCGGAACCGCCGGAACCGCCGGAACCGCCGGAACCGCCGGAACCGCCGGGGCAGGCGGAGCCGGACAGCCCGGCGGGCCTTCTCCGGCGGAGATCCGCGCCACGATGTCCGCGTTGCAGCGCGGCTGGCAGGAAGGGCGATCACAACGAGCGGCGGCCAGCGAGCCGCCCTGGGAACAGGCACCGGCAGCTGAGGAGAGTTCAGATGGAGCATAGCCAGCCAGGTCAGCTTGACTGGCTGCTTGATGATCTTGTGCTCCGCGTCGCCCCGATCAGCAAGGCGGTTATCCTTTCCCAGGATGGAATAGCGCTCGGCGCGTCGCGCACGCTGCACCGCGACGACGCGGAGCACCTGGCCGCCCTGGCCGCTGGCTTCCAGTCACTGGCCAAGGGTGCGGGCAACCACTTCGGCGGTGGCGCGGTCCGGCAGACGATCATCGAGATGGAAGCCGGGTTCCTGTTCGTCGCCGCCGCCGGCAGCGGCACCTGCCTGGCGGTACTC
>JAFARZ010000189.1 GCA_019245115.1 Streptosporangiaceae bacterium
CGGCCGCCCCGCCCCGCGGCCGACCCGCCCCGCGGCCGACCCGCCCCGCGGCACCCAACAAATGGGATAAATCCGAAATATCGTGACATAGTACCCGGGGCAACGGCGGCTGGGTCCCAGTAGCGCACAAACCGGGGTTGCACACGCGCCGCGGCCGCAACGACTGGCCCTTGAGTAGCGGCAAGCGGGACCCGAAACCGCAACATTCACGGCAAAGCGGACGCACGGTCATGGAACTTTAGAGCCCCGCGGAACAAAAGGCGCCGCTTTCCGGCGCCCAATCTTCCAGAAGGCCCCAACCTTCCACGCCATCCTCCTGCCGCCCACACAAGAAACCGGACGAATCATGAAATGTCAGGCGCAGAGCTGGGAGTGAGCGGAACCGCACGAGACCCGGGACCCGGATGCGACCTGAACGGAATCAGACGAATCACGAAATGTCGGGCGCGGAGCTGGAGGTGAGCGGAACCGCACGAGACCCCGAACCCGGATGCGACCTGAACGGAATCAGACGAATCACGAAATGTCGGGTGCAGAGCTGGAGGTGAGCGGAACCGCACGAGACCCCGAACCCGGATGCGACCTGAACGGAATCAGACGAATCACGAAATGTCGGGCGGAGTGCGGGGGTGGCGCAATGCTGGGGTGGCGGAGTACGGGGCGGGCGGGGTGGCGGAGTGCGGGGCGGGCGGGGTCGGGGTTAGTCGGGCAGTTGGATGCGGATGCGGCGGAAGCCTTTGCCTTTGTTCTCGATCTTGGTGATCTGCAGGCGGCCGACCTGGGCGGTGGACGCGACGTGGGTGCCGCCGTCGGCCTGCTGATCCAAGCCCACGATGTCGACCACGCGGACGTCCTTCACCTCGGGCGGGACCAGGTTGGTGGCGGTACGGATGATGTCGGGCAACGCGAAGGCCTCGTCCCGAGGCAGCACCCGGACATCTATGCGCCGGTCCGCGGCGACCTCGGAATTGATCGCCGCCTCGACCGTGTCGCGGAAGCCCTCCGGCAATTCGGGCAAGTTGAAGTCCATGCGAGCGCTCAGCGGCTCCATGTTGCCCCCGGTCACCAGCGCGCCGAAGTCCCGGTACACCACACCGCACAGGATGTGCAGCCCGGAATGCGTGCGCATCAGCGCGGTGCGGCGCTCGTCTTCCAACGCGCCGCGTACCGAGGTGCCGATGGGAGGCAACGGATCGCCTTCGGCAGGGAGCAGATAGAGGTCGTCACCCTTCCGCGCGCCTACGATCCTGGTCTGTACGCCGCCCCAGAGCAGGACACCATGATCCGGCGGCTGGCCACCACCGCCGGGATAGAAGGCCGAGCGGTCCAGCACGATCCCCTCAGCATCGGCGGCGAGCACCGCCGCGTCCCATTCCCGCAGCGTCTGGTCATCGAGTTCAAGCCGGTGCGTCCGCATGTTCACCACCCTAGCGGGGAGCGCAAACAAGACGGCCGACGCACCGCGAACCTCTCCACCGCTTAACACAACACCTGTCTTTGTGTGGCGGAGCGCCCCACAAATGACACATTCCGGGCGCGAAAGCGGCTCTCCGCCACACGAACAGCTGTAGCCCAGTAATGCTAGGTATCGGAAGGGGGGCAAATCGGGCCATCGTACAAGGGCGGAGTCAAGCCGCGGGACGGGCAGCCGGGCGGACGGGACCAGCGAGGCAATTGGGGTCAGAGGGTCAGCCGGACCGGACTGTGGCACGCGGCAACGGGGCTGGGGCCGGGGCGGGGGCAACGGGGGCCGGGGCCGGGCGCCCCGTTGTGGCGGGGTCGGCGGCGGGTGCGGGTGGACCGTGAGCGAGCAGAAGCGACGCCGCGGCGGTTGCCGTCCCGGAGGGGCGGCAATTCCCGCCGTGGCCCCAAGCCGGCCGAGCGCAGCGAGGCCTGGGCGCGGAAGGAAAACCAGCGGTTGCCGTCCCGGAGGGGCGGCAATTCCCGCCGTGGCCCCAAGCCGGCCGAGCGCAGCGAGGCCTGGGCGCGGAAGGAAAACCAGCGGTTGCCGTCCCGGAGGGGCGGCAATTCCCGCCGCGGCTCCAAGCCGGCCGAGCGCAGCGAGGCCCTGGCGCGGAGGGGCGTGAGTCAGCCGGTGTTCTGGAGGCCGGCGGCTACGCCGTTCACGGTGAGCAGCAATAGGCGCTCCAGGCGTTCGCGGTCCACCGGACCGGCGGGGCCCGCGGGGGCATCGGGGGCGGCGGGAGCCGCGGGAGCCGCGGGGGCGGCGGGGTCGGTGGCACGGAGTGCGGTCAGCGCGCGCAACTGGAGGTAGGACAGCGCGTCAACGTAGGGGTCGCGCAACGTGACCGCGCGGGACAGGACGGGGCGGTCGCCCAGCAGCCGGTCGTGGCCGGTCACCTCCAGGACCAGCCGCCTGGTCAGGTCGTATTCGGCCAGCACCCGCCCGGTCAGGTCGTCCCGGCCGCCCAGCGCCAGGTACCGCGCGGCAATGGCCCGGTCGGTCTTGGCCAGGCTCATCGCGGCGTTGTCGATCAGCACGCCGAACAGCGGCCAGTCGCCGTAGGCGTGGCGGAGCAGGTCGATGTCGTCCACCGCGGCCAGGCCGCTGCCCAGGCCGTACCAGCCGGGCAGGTTCAGCCGGGTCTGCGACCAGGCGAACACCCACGGGATGGCCCGCAGATCGTCGAGGTCCAGGGCGGGCGCCGCGGCCGGAGGCCCAGGCAAATTCAGCACCGCGGCCGGAGGCCCAGGCAAATTCAGCACCGCGGCCGGAGGCCCAGGCAAATTCGACGCCGCATCACGAGCCGACAGGCCCCGCTTGGCCGGCCGCGACCCGATCCGCAGGCCGCCGATCTCGCCCAGCGGGCTGATGCGCGCGAACCACGTCGCGAACCCGTCCGACGACACCAGGCTCTGGAACGCGGTGCGCGCCGCCTCGTCAATACGAGCTGCCGTGTCGCGGTAGGTGGACGCTGCGACCACCGTACGTTCGTAGGTATGGGGGGTAGAGGCGAGAAGCACCGCGGAAGTTACCTGTTCCAGGTGCCGCTTCGCAATGGCGGGCTGGCCATACCGGGCGAAGATAACCTCTCCCTGTTCGGTGACCTTGAACGAGCCGTGTACCGAGCCCGGAGCCTGGGCCAGCACCGCGCGCCCGGCCGGGCCGCCGCCACGACCGAGGGCGCCGCCGCGGCCATGGAAGAGGGTCAGCTTGACTTCGTTGTCCGCGGCCCACTGGGTCAGCTGGGCCTGGGCCTGGTACAGCCGGAGGGTGGCGCTGGCCGGGCCGAGTTCCTTGGCGGAGTCGGAGTAGCCGAGCATCGCCTCCAGGCGCCGGCCGTTGGCGGCCAGCCGGTCGGCCACCGGGGGGAGCTTGAGCATGCCGGTCAGCACGTCGGGGGCGTTGGCCAGGTCCTGCGCGCTCTCGAACAGCGGAACCACGTCCAGCGCGGGGGTCCGGCCGCCGGCGTAGGCCGCCAGTTCGTAGACGGCGGCGATGTCTTGCGCCGAGCGGGTGAAACTTACCACGTACCTGTGGCACGCCTCCGGACCGTACCGGTCCTGGATCCAGGTGATGGCCCGGATCGTCGCCAGCACCTCCTCGGTCTGCGGCGAGGGCTGCTCACCCGACCGGAGCGAGGCCAGCGCGCGGGCGTGGACCTCGCTGTGCTGCCTGACCTCCAGGCTGGCCAGATGGAAGCCGAACGTCTCGGCCAGCCAGATCAGGTTCTGCAGCTCGCCGAAGGCCTGCCTGGCGGCACCGGCCTGAGCCAGTGCGTCCTGGACGATCCTGAGATCCGCGATGTACTCGGCGGGGCGGCGGTAGGAGAGATCGGCGTGCCGGATGCGGGTGGCGTTCAGGCGTTGCGCGGCATACAGCAAATAGGTGCGATATGGCTCCTGGGGGGCACGGGCCGCGATCTCCTCCAGCAGTTCGGGATGCGCCGCCTGGGCCGCGCGCAGTGCGTCGATCAGTGCGCGCGCGGGCGGAGTGGCCGCCTCGTGCAGGGTGAGGGCGCGGCCGATCCTGGCGGTGGTGGCCTCCAGCGCCCGCAGCGCGTGGTCGGCCTGGATCGTCGCGGTCTCCCGGGTGACCTGGGCGGTGACGAACGGGTTGCCGTCGCGGTCGGCGCCCACCCAGCTGCCGTACCGGAGGAACGCAGGCACCGGGGTCGGGCGCCGCCCCGCTTCGCCGGGACCCTGGATGGCACGGTCCAGTTCCCGGTACACCGACGGGATCACCCCGAACAGGGTCTCGTCGAACGCGGACATCACGGTCCTGACCTCGTCGATCGGATTCATCGCCTTGACCCGGAGCTGCGAGGTCCGCCACAGCAGGTCGATCTGCTCGCGCAGTCCGCGTTCGGCTTCGGCGCGTTCGGTCGCGCCCAGGCCTTCGTCGTCGACGGCTTTCAGCAGTTCATTGATGCGTCGCAGCGCCGCCACCACGGCGCGACGGCGGGCCTCGGTCGGGTGCGCGGTGAGAACCAGGTGCACCCTCAGCTCGGCGAGGCTCGCGGCGGCTTCCGGGCCGAGATCGGCCACGGCGGCGGCCAGGGACTCCCGCACCGGCTTTTCACCCGAATCCCGCTCGCGGAGGATCCGGATCCGCTGATGTTCTTCGGCCAGGTTGGCCAGATGAAAGTAGACGGTGAACGCCTGGGCGACCTGCTCGGCCTTCTCCAGGCTCCACGATGCCACCAGGGCGGCGATGTGGTCAACGGAGGTCTGTGCGTCCTGGGTCTGACGTGCTTCGATGACCGCGCGGCGCAGCTGCTCGACGGCCTCGAGCAGCTCCGGGCCCACGGAATCGCGGATCACCTCGCCCAGCAGGTCGCCGAGGAGCCGCACGTCACGCCGCATCGGCTTGGGCAGCTGGTCCCGGTCCTTCTCTCTGTTCACGGTCAGAGCGTAATCCCCCGATGCTGTGCTCGCCTCCAGGCAGTCACTACCCTTAGGCCATGGCAGACGAGGCCCCCGCCCCCCAGGACGCCCCAGCTCCGCAGGACACTCCAGCCCCCCAGGACGCCCCAGCCCCGAAGGACGCCCCCGCCCCGCACACCACAGCTGGGAAGATCGCCGACCTGGCTCGCCGCCGCGAGGAGGCGGTACACGCCGGATCGGCCCAGGCCGTCGAGAAGCAGCACAAACGCGGCAAGCTGACGGCGAGGGAACGGATCGACCTGCTGCTGGATCCGGGAAGTTTCACCGAGCTGGACGAGCTGGCCCGGCATCGCGCGCACGGCTTCGGCATCGAGCAGACGCGGCCGTACGGGGATGGCGTGGTCACCGGATTCGGCACGGTCGACGGGCGCCCGGTGTGCGTGTTCAGCCAGGATTTCACGGTTTTCGGCGGAAGCCTGGGCGAGGTCTACGGCGAGAAAATCGTCAAGATCATGGACCACGCGATGAAGACCGGCTGCCCGGTCGTCGGCATCAACGACGGCGGCGGCGCCCGCATCCAGGAAGGCGTGGTGGCCCTCGGCCTGTTCGCCGAGATCTTCTACCGGAACGTGCACGCGTCCGGGGTGATACCGCAGATCTCCCTGATCGTGGGCCCGTGTGCCGGCGGCGCGGTCTACTCCCCCGCGATCACCGACTTCACCCTCATGGTGGAGGGCACGTCGCACATGTTCATCACCGGCCCGGACGTGATCAAGACGGTGACCGGCGAGGACGTCACGTTCGAGGACCTCGGCGGCGCGCACGCGCACGGCGCCAAGTCCGGCGTGGCGCACTACCAGGCCAGCGGCGAGCAGGACTGCATCGATTTCGCCCGCGACCTCCTTTCCTACCTGCCGTCCAACAACATGGAGGACGCGCCGCGGCTCGAGTACGGCAAGCCCGCCGACCTGACGCTGGAGGCGACCGACGAGGAGCTCGACACCCTCATCCCGGACTCGCCCAACCAGCCCTACGACATGCACGAGATCATCACCCGGGTAGTGGACGACGGGGAATTCCTGGAAATCCACGCCGCGTTCGCGCCGAACATCGTGGTCGGCTTCGGCCGGATCGAGGGCTCGTCAGTGGGTGTGGTGGCGAATCAGCCGATGCACTTCGCCGGGACCCTGGACATCGACGCGTCCGAGAAGGCCGCCCGTTTTGTCCGGACTTGTGATGCGTTTAATATACCTATCCTGACATTTGTTGATGTGCCGGGGTTCTTGCCGGGTGTCACCCAGGAGTGGCAGGGCATCATCCGCCGCGGCGCCAAGCTGATCTACGCGTACGCAGAGGCTACAGTGCCGAAGGTCACGGTCATCACGAGGAAGGCATACGGCGGCGCCTACGATGTCATGGGCTCCAAGCACCTCGGCGGCGACATGAACCTCGCCTGGCCGACCGCGCAGATCGCGGTCATGGGGGCACAGGGCGCGGTCAACATTCTCTACCGGCGCGAGCTGGCCGGGGCCGATGCTCCCGACGCGCTGCGCGCCGAGAAGATCACCGAGTACGAGGACACCCTCGCCAATCCGTACATCGCCGCCGAACGCGGCTACGTGGACGCGGTCATCCGCCCGGCCGAGACCCGGCCGGCGGTCACCCGGGCCCTGCGGACGCTCCGGACCAAACGTCAGACGCTTCCGCCCAAGAAACACGGGAACATTCCCTTGTAACCGGGTTACGTAACATCGTTACATGAGGCAGATTGATTACATTACGCAGTGGTAACCATCCAGCGCGCCGGCAAAAGTGACGCATCTGGCGCACGCATGGGGTCCACTGGCCTAGAGTCAAGATGATGACCGAATTCGCCACTCCGCTGCCCATCCTGGCCCGCTACGCGGTCATGGTGGATGTCGGCTATATCTATGCCGCGGCGGGGGAACTTTTGTTCGGCACGAGTTCACGGCGCGAATTCCGGGTCGACGCGGTGCCGTTGATCCAGGTGGTCACCAAGCACGCGGACGAATTGATTCGCGGCGAGCTGCTGCGGGTCTACTGGTACGACGCGGCGCGGGACCGGGTGCCCACCATCGACCAGCGGGTCATCGCCCAGATGCCGTGGGTGAAACTCCGGCTGGGCAACCTCAACGCGCGCGGCCAGCAGAAGGGTGTGGACGCCCAGATCCGGGCCGACATGGAGGCCCTGGCCCGGCATCGCGCGATAACCGACGCGGTACTCATCGCCGGGGACGAGGACATGGTCCCCGCCGTCGAGGCCGCCCAGGCGTACGGCGTCCGCGTGCA
>JAFARZ010000367.1 GCA_019245115.1 Streptosporangiaceae bacterium
CGACGACCCGGGCGATCCGCGAGGCCATCGCGGCCAGCGAAGTCAACGCCCATATCGCCGAGATATTCAACACGAACGCGCTGCTCGCGGAGGCCTTGCACATCCGGCTGGCGGACGCCGGACTGGCCCGCGCTGACCGGGTACGCATGTTCAGCATCACCACCTCGGCCGACGGGATCATCGTGGCGACCGTGGGCGGACCCGAGGCGGTCGGCTCGGCCAGCGTCACCGCTGTCCTGCTCGCCGCGCGGCTCGCGCTGCCCGTGCTCCCCGCCTCACTGGACACCGAGCCGGGTCTCGGCGAATCGGTCACCCGGCTGCACGCGATGGGCGTCACCAGAGTCGCCATCGCACCCTGCATGATCGGGCCGGAAGTAACGCCCGGCGTCCTGGAGGGAGCCGCGACCGCGGTGGGCGCCAAGTGCGCCGCGCCGCTAGGCGCGCACGGCAATGTGATCAAGCTCATCGCCCAGGCCTATGGCCAGGCGCTCAGCCGGATCGAGACGGCGGACAGCTAGCGGGGCGTGCCAGAGAGCTTGAAAGGCTGGGGTCTGCCGCCCGCAGGAGATGCGTGTGACCGGTTATGGTCCGAGGTCGCGGCTTCGTTCCGTTGCTGGATTGACCTGGATGTCCGGTAAGCCTCGAACGGAGTTTGGATTAAGGCGCTATATGGGGCGTGGAGGTCAAAACCTGGCCTTCGTCCGAGCGGTTGGCATCAGCGGCACGCTCTGGCAGGCTCGATGGACCATCTATCTGCATGGATGTCCGGAATGTCCGGCCGGAGCCGAATTGATGGCGCTTGGCGACCCGGCTGCGAGCATGGCGCAGACCTCCGCCCTTCAACTCTGTAGTGCCGTGTCTGTCTACGTTTGCCCGGCTGGTATGCGGTAACCCCTGCTGCAGGGGCCGACGCCGGCGATACAGGCCTCGTGTGCAGCCAGCCCGCCTGCGGCCCGACCTGGCGCCGCGCGGCTGACTACGATTCCCTGAGCCGAAAATATTTTCAGCTCAGGAAACTGGCCTCAAAGACACGGCACGTCTCCGGCTGGCCCCGCACCGGATCTACGAGGCGGGGCGGTCCCCGCGCGGCCGGATGCCCGTTTCATCCCATTTGCCGGTGTAACGCCACCAGGCTCGCGCGGTTGATCCGGGCTTCGCGGTTACTTTTGTGCTACCCACTGCACAAAAAGCACCACGAAGCCCGAAAGCACCATGAAAACTGCCCGGAATGCCCGTTTTCACGTAGCTATTCAGGTAGCGTCAGCGATCTGATTCGGATCCCTGTTCGGATGGATGTGGCAGCCACCCAGTTATAACCGGGTGGCTGCCACATCCATCCGGTCGCGCCCTGATGCGGCCGGGATGAGAGTGGCCAGATGTGTACCTGGGCGCCCTGCGTCCGGACCTGCGGGGCTGGTGCAAGCCCACGACGCTTGGTGAATAGCTATGTCTTCACGTCACGGGCGCGGGCGACATCGAGCGTTTCGGTGTTGATGTCCGTGGCGGTTATCGCCGCGGCCGACGATGACAGGACGCGCGTCCAGTAGCCGGTACCGGCGGCTATCTCGAGCACGTTGCCGCCTGCCACCAGTCGCGGGAGCAGTTCGCGCAACCGGGCGAGGTCGTCCTGACGCTCGGGCTTGGCGTAGATGGCGTCGTACTCGGCGGCGCGATGACGGTAGTACCCAGTGATCTGGGTCACGGCGACCCTCCTTTCCGGAGGTCACGAAAGTCCACGCGCAATCGCCGGGCCGTCGGCTGGCGCCAGGCACCCGGGCGGGCAAAGGGTCAGTCGGTGCCGGACTCCATGGCGGCGTGGTCCAGCAGCTCACCTGTTGGCGCTCCGCCTTCCCAGCCAACCAGCCCCGGTCGGCTCCCAGGGCCCAGCGAGGCGATGGCCTCGGCGCCGCCCTCGGGCAGGTCGCCGATCAGCGCGGCCGGGGTGGCAGACTCGGCACTGGCACCGGTCAGGCTGGGATGCGGACCGCCGACCAGGCCCAAGCCGACGTACTGCTCCAGCTTGGCGCGGGAGTCGGCGATGTCGAGGTTGCGCATGGTCAGCTGGCCGATCCGGTCACCGGGACCAAATGCGGCGTCCTCGGTCCGTTCCATGGACAGCTTGTCCGGGTGGTAGCTGAGCGCCGGACCGGAGGTGTCCAGGACCGAGTAGTCCTGGCCGCGCCGCAGCCGGAGCGTCACCTCGCCGGTGATCGCCGACCCGACCCAGCGCTGGAGCGACTCGCGGAGCATGAGGGCCTGGGGGTCGAGCCACCGGCCCTCGTACAGCAGCCTGCCCAGACGGCGCCCCTCGATGTGGTAGCTGGCCAGCGTGTCCTCGTTGTGGATGGCGTTGACCAGCCGCTCGTAGGCCGCGTGCAGCAGCGCCATTCCCGGCGCCTCGTAGATGCCGCGGCTCTTTGCCTCGATGATCCGGTTCTCGATCTGGTCGGACATGCCCAGGCCGTGCCGGCCGCCGATGGCGTTGGCCTCCAGCACCAGATCCACCGGCGAGGCAAACTCTCGTCCGTTGATGGTCACCGGGCGGCCCTGCTCGAAGCCGATCGTGACGTCCTCGGCGGCTATCTCGACGGCGGGATCCCAGAACCGCACGCCCATGATCGGTTCGACGATCTCCATGCCCGCGTCGAGGTGCTCCAGCGCCTTGGCCTCATGGGTGGCGCCCCAGATGTTGGCGTCGGTCGAGTAAGCCTTCTCCGCGCTGTCCCGGTAAGGCAGGCCGCGGGCGACCAGCCACTCCGACATCTCCCAGCGGCCGCCCAGCTCACTGACGAAGCCGACGTCCAGCCATGGCTTGTAGATCCGCAGTGAGGGGTTGGCGAGCAGCCCGTAACGGTAGAATCGCTCGATGTCGTTGCCCTTGAAGGTGGACCCGTCGCCCCAGATCTGCACGTCGTCGGCGAGCATCGCGCGCACCAGCAGGGTGCCGGTCACGGCTCGTCCGAGCGGCGTGGTGTTGAAGTAGGCACGACCGCCGGACCGGATGTGGAACGCTCCGCAGGCCAGGGCCGCGAGCCCCTCCTCCACCAGCGCCGCGCGGCAGTCCACCAGCCGGGCGATCTCCGCGCCATACGCGGTGGCACGCCCGGGCACCGAGGCGATGTCCGGCTCGTCGTACTGTCCGATCTCAGCGGTGTAGGTGCACGGCACCGCGCCCTTCTCGCGCATCCACGCGACCGCTACCGAGGTGTCGAGACCGCCGGAGAAGGCGATGCCGACCCGTTCGCCGACAGGCAGGGAACTGAGCACCTTGGACATGACTGCAATTATATGCACAGCAGTGCATGATCATGCAAATCATGTCGTGCCTCACCGGCGCTTCCCCCCGCACCTCGACGCATCACCTCCGGCGCATCACCCCGCGCTTCCGGCGCAGCACCCCGCGCCTCCGGCGCTCCCCCCCGCAGGCCGTCCGTAAGTTCACGTTGGCAGTCAAACCACCGATCCGAAGGGGACCACCCAATGCACATCAAACTGCCTACCAGCCGCCGCCACCGCGACGGCGCCCGGCGCCACCCGCGTCGTGCCGCCCGGCTCAGTGCCGCCCGACTCTGGGCCACCCTCGCCGTGCTCGCGACCCCGGCCGTGGCGGGTGCCGTGCTGGCCGGCCCGGCCTCGGCGAGCAGCTCGTTCACCACGCACCTCACGCCGAACAACACGTTCTTCCTGCTGCTCGACGTGTCGGGCGGGTCTACCTACCCGGGTGCACCGGTGATCGACTGGACCGCCAACGGCGGCGCCAATCAGGACTGGCTGTTCCAGCCCTCCGGGGGCAGCAACAGCTACCAGATTGTCAACGTCAACAGCAACATGTGCCTCACCACCGACGGCGCGGCCGGCGACCAGGTCTTCCAGGACCCCTGCACCGGCGCCGCCAACCAGCAGTGGCTGACGAGCCTTAGCCCCGGCAACGGGCGGGCCTACACCATCCAGAGCGCCTTCAGCGGCCTGTACCTCGATGTGAGCGGCGACAGCCCGTGGGAAGGAACCGCGATCGACACCTGGCCCTACAACGGAGGTTACAACCAGCAGTTCGGCGGTGTCTGAGTTACTCCAGCCGCTGAGGCAACGTGGGCGCGTCCGCACGGACATCGTGCGGGCGCGTCCGCACGCTTGCTCAACGTTGACGCTGAGCGCCCAGTTAAGCCCGGCTCAATCGGACCGGGCTTGACTTAACCAGCCAGGATCACCCCGCGCCGCGCGGACATCAGGGGACCGCGTTCCGCGCATCCGGCAATATCCCCGGGTTGGGAGCAGAGGCTGGGATCATGATGGCGCTAACCGTCAATCCCCTCCCCCTAAGGCTGAGCGGGCTCGTGGGCCGCGAGGATGAGCTGGCCGGCATCGGACGAAGTCTGGCGGAATGCCGCCTGCTCACCCTCATCGGACCCGGCGGTGTCGGCAAGACGCGGCTGGCGCTCGCCGCCGCGAGCTCCGCGGACGCGGCCCGTCAGTTTCCGGCCGGTGTCTGCTGGGTGGACCTGACGCCGGTTGACGACCCGGCTATCGTCCCCCAGATTGTCGCCGCCGGGCTTGGCGTCCCGGATGCGCCCGGGCGGGACGCCGCGCACGCCATCGCGGCGCACATCGCCGGCCAGCCGGCGCTGATCGTGGTGGACAACTGCGAGCACGTGGCGGCCGAAACGGCCGGCCTGGCGGAATTCCTGCTGGCGGTGTGTCCGGCGCTGGTGATTCTGGCCACGAGCCGCGAACCACTCGGCGTGGACGGCGAACGGAACTGGGCCGTCCCGCCACTGTCGCTGCCCGCGGCCGATCCCACGCCATCGGCCCACGCGGCGGCGGCCGTGCTGGCTCGGTCCGACGCGGTCAGGCTGTTCGAGCAGCGGGCGCGGCTGGTCCGGCCGTCATTCCGGCTGACCGACGGCAACGCGGCCGCGGTCGCACAGATCTGCCGGCGCCTGGACGGCCTGCCGCTGGCGATCGAGCTGGCCGCCGCCCGGATGCGGATCCTCTGCCCAGCCCAGCTGGCACAGCGGCTCGATGACATCTTCGCGGTGCTGACCGGCGGCGCGCGATCGGCGCCGCCCCGCCACCAGGCCCTGCGAGCGACGCTGGACTGGAGTCACGACATGCTCGGCGCGGATGAGCGTGCCGTGTTCCGGCGTCTGGCCGAGTTCGCCGGCGGGTTCACGCTGGACGCCGCGGAACAGGTCGCCGCTGGCGACGGCATCAGCGCCAGCGCGATGCTGGAGGTGCTGAGCCGGCTGGCCGACAAGTCGCTGCTCCAGGTCGATCACGACACGAACCACGACGACGGGGACACGCACTATTGCCTGCTGGCGACCATCCGCGACTATGCCGCCGAACGGCTCGCCGAAGCCGGGGAAACCACTCAGGTCCGCGCGGCTCACCTGCGCTATTACACCGAGTTCGCGGAAGCTACCGCGGCGGGTATCGAAAACGCCGGGGCCAGGCCCGGCGGGATCGAGGTCGAGCTGGACCGGCTGGACGCCGAGCTTCCCAACCTGCGCCGGGCGTTTGAATACGCGGTGGAGTCGGATGACCCGATATCCCCGCTGCGGATAGCCTGCTCGCTGGATCGCTACGCCTACCTGCGTGGTAACTATGCCGAAGTCCGGCACTGGCTCGACACGGCGGTCACGAACTGCCCGGACGCGCCCGCCGGGCTACGGGCCAAGGCGCTGCTCGGCGGGGGCAGGCTCGCGCTGTTGCAGTGCGATTACACGCCGGCGGTCCGGCGGCTCGGGGCGGCGCTGCGGCTGTATCGCGACCTGGGCGACGACGCGGGCATCGCCGGCGCACTACGGGTGCTCGGCAGCGTCGCACGGGAGCAGGGCAGGTATGCCAGGGCGGTGGAGCTGTACACCGAGAGCCTGGCCCTGGCGGAGGCCGCCGGCGACCGGCGCGCCACGGCAACGGTGCACGGAACCCTGGCCATGGCCTGCTGGCTCCAGTGCGACTACGACAAGGCGATCGAACAGGCCACGGCCGCGCAGGAGATCTACCGCGCCCTCGGCGATGTCGAGGGGGTGACCTCATCCCTAATCAACCTCGGCATCGCAGCCCGAGGTAAAGCAGATAACGAACGTTCTGTGGTGCTTCTGACCGAAGGCCTCTCCCTCGCGGAGGGAATCGGCTTCCGTGAAGGCGTCGCATGGTCAGCCGAGCAACTCGGCCTGCTCGCCGCCGACCGGGGTGACCCCGCGGCGATACCCATGCTCCGCCGCAGCCTGGAGCTGCACACCGAGTTGCGCGACAGGTGGCGTGCGTCCAGCGTGCTGGAGGATCTGGCAGCGATCGCACTGTCCCAGGGCGACGCGGCACGGACGGCGCGGCTGCTCGGCGCGGCCGAAGCGATCCGGGAAGAGATCGGCACCGTCATCGCGCCCAGCGAGCGGTCGCAGCACGAATCGACAGCGGCGGGCGCACTGGACGCGCTCGGCACCGAGGCGTTCGCGGCGGCGCGACAGCGGGGACGGCTCGCCTCCATGGCAGACCTGCTGGCCGATCTGCCCGCTGCCGATACCCCGCCCGCTGCCGATGCCTCGCCCGCTCGTGACCCGGCCGCTGGTGACCCGCGCAGGCCTGGGCCGTCCAGCGCGGCTCAGCCGCTGCGCATCAAGATGCTCGGCGGGGCGGTGGTGGAACTCGGCGACGTCACGCTGACCACCGCTGACTGGGGTTACGCCAAGCCGCGCGAGCTGCTGTTCCTGCTCGCCTCGTCGCCACCGATGACCCGTGATCAGATCGGCGCCGCGCTGTGGCCGGACCTGTCCAGCCGCCAGCTCAGAAATGCGCTGCACACCGCGCTGCGCGAGCTGCGCCGTGCGCTCGGCGACGCCGGCTGGGTGTGCTACGCCGATGGCCAGTACCAGCTTGACCGCGCCCGGCCGTATGTCTGCGACGTCACCGCCTTCGAAGACGCGCTCGCCGCGGCCCACCGGGCCGCCACGGCCGGAGGCCCAGGCAAGTCCAGCACCGCTGGCCTGCCCGATCTGCAACGCGCGATCGAGGCCTACGGCGGCGACTTCCTCGATGGGATGCCGGCCGGTGACTGGGCACTGGCGCGCCGTGACGAACTCCGCCGCGCATTCGAGTTGGCGCTGCTCGCGACCGGCCGGATGCTGACCGCCGCCGGCCGTCACCAGGCCGCCGCGGCCGCGTTCCGCCGCGCGGTCGTCCATGAGCCGCTCAACGAGGCGGCCCACCGGGAACTGATGATGTGCTGGATGAACCTCGGCCAGAGCGCCCGCGCCGTCCGGCACTACCACGAGCTCACCGATCGCCTGCGCGATCAGCTCGGCGTAGCCCCCGCGGCGGAGACGACGGCCCTGTACCGGAAACTGGTCCCCGCTCACGCGCTCGCCGCCAGCCGGAACGCCCGGCTCGTCGGATCAAGCGCTTAGCGCTCAGCCGGCCGGGCGGACGGCGCCGATCAGACCCGGACGGTAGATGCTGTCGACGCGCACGAATGCCCCGGTGTACGGCGCGTCCACCATCGTGCCGTCGCCGATGTAGATTCCGACGTGGTGGATGGTGGCGGGATCGGACGTGTCCGTTGCGTAGAAGACCAGGTCGCCTCGCTGCAGCTCACCCAGAGGGATGTGCGGGCCTTCAATCCACTGGTAGCCGGTCCAGTGCAGAAGCTGAACGCCCGCGTGCGCCCACGCCATCATCGTCAGCCCGGAGCAGTCGTAAGCGCCGGGCCCGGTGCCGCCCCAGAGATAGGGCTTGCCAAGCTGGCCGAGCGCCCAGTTGGCCGCGACATCCCCCTGGGTGGCCGACGCCCCGGAGGCCGAAGACCAGGCCGGGGCCTCAACCGAAACCGAGGGACCGCCCGCCACCGCGGCCTGGCGCGCCGCCGCCGCTGCTTGCCGGGCCGCCGCCGCGGCCAGCGCCGCCTGGCGGGCTGCTCGCAGAGCTGCCTCGTGCGACTGCGCGGTGGCCAGGGCGGCCGCCGCCCGGTTCGCCGCGTCCCTGTCCGCGCGGACGAAGGCCTGCTGGCGCGCCACCGCGGCCTGGATGGCCAGCTTAAGGTAGCTGGCGGCGCGCAGATCGGCTTGGCGGGCCGCCAGCAGGTTGTGCGCCTGGGTCCGGAACACGTTGGCCACCACGTCGTTCGCCTGCTTCGCCGCCAGCGTGTCGGTCCCGTCCTGGGCCAGCAGCTGACCCAGGCTGAGCCCGCTGAGATAGGCGTCGGGCCCATGGGTGTCGCCGACCATCGCGCTGGCCGCGCCGACGCCGACGGCACCGAGGCCGCCACTGGATTCGAACTCCTCCGCCGCCAGGCCCGCCACCCGCTGCCGGCTTGACCGCTGCGCCTGCTCGGCGCTGGCCAGCCTGGCCAGCGTGACCTGATAGCCGGCCTGGGCTCGCTGCTCGTTGACGACGGCCTCGTCGTAATGTTCGGTGAGGACTTCAGCCTGGGTCTGAAGTCTGGCCAGCTCCGCGTCCGCCGCGGACAGCCGCTTTCGCGAGTTACCGAGCTGGGCCTGGCGCTGGCTGACGTGGCCGGCCGCGGCACCGATCTCGGCCGCCGTGGGCGGCCCGGGATTCGCGCTCGCCGGGCCCGGGTCAGGCAGCACCAGCAAGGCCACGATCGCGCAACCGATCACCCTCTTGCTACGCACCGTAGTTACGGTACTCCTTAACGCGATAGGAGTCGCGTTACATCACCGTGCTACGAAGCGCCTAATGTGATCGCAGGCACACCTAGGCCGGAAGGTCGAAAATGATCCACACTTATAGGTGGCCGACACGAGGCCGACACGAGGAGGGATCGGGTTGGAGGACGCGGAGCGGGTGCTGAGACGGGCACCCCTTTTCGAAGGCCTCGACGACGAGACCGCCCGAGAACTCCGGCACCAGATGACGGAGGTTCACCTGACGCGCGGTGAGCACCTCTTCCTCGAGGGACAAGACGGCGACCGCCTGTACGTCGTGCTGGACGGCAAGATCAAGCTGACCCGCGCGGCCGCCGATGGCCGGGAGAACCTGCTGAGCGTGCTGGGGCCGGGTGAGATGTTCGGCGAGCTGTCGCTGTTCGACCCGCGGCCGCGGACGTCGTCGGCGACCGCGGTCACCGAGGCGAGCCTCGCCGCGCTCGCCCACGACACGCTGCGTCCCTGGCTCATAGCGCACCCAGAAGTCTCCATGCACATGCTGCAGGCGCTGGCGCGCCGGCTCCGGCGCATCACCGACGTGATGGCCGACCTCGTCTTCACCGACGTACCGGGCCGCGTGGCCAAGAACCTGCTCGACCTGGCCGACCGGTTCGGCCAGCAGGAACCCGACGGCCTGCACGTACACCACGACCTGACGCAGGAGGAACTCGCACAGCTCGTCGGCGCGTCACGCGAAACCGTCAACAAGGCGCTGGCCGATTTCGCGGCGCGCGGCTGGATCCAGATCAGCGCGCGCTCGGTACTCATCCTGGACGCCGAACGGCTGCGCAGGAGAGCGCGGTTATTTTCTGGGGGGTGGAAACCAACCCCCAGACCCCCGGGCCCGCGACGCTTCCCGCCGCAGTGTCACCCGGCCGGAAGACCCTTCGGGCCTTCGCGGCCAGGCGACCCGCGAAGCTCGCTCACGCTCGCCGCGGAGCCACCGTAGTCACTGGGCCTCGGACTCGGGTTTAGGGTTGTGGCTGGGGTTTAGGGCTTGGCTACGGTTCCGCCAAGTACTCCAACTGGGCCTTGACGGACCATTCGGCGGCGGGCCATAGGGAGCGGTCTACGTCGGTGTAGATCATATCGACTATCTCGGCGGGGGTTCTGGCGCCGGCGGCCAGGGCTGACCTGACCTGGTCCAGTCGTTCGGCGCGGTGGGTGATGTAGTAGTCGAGTGTGGTGGCTGGGTCGTCCACCACCGGGCCGTGGCCGGGCAGCAGGGACCCGACGCCCAGCGAGCCGACCAGGTCGCGCAGCCGGTCCAGGCTGCGGAGGTAGTCGCCCAGGTTGCCATCGGTGCCGATGACCGTCGTACCGCGGCCGAGCACGGTGTCGCCGGTGAATAGCGCCCCGTCCGCGGGCAGCAGCAGGCTCACCGAGTCAGCCGAATGGCCGGGCGTCTTCACCACCGCCAGATCGCACCCGGCGGCGGTGATCACGTCCCCCTCGGCAAGCCCCTCGGAACCCAGGTCCGGATCAACGGCCAGCACCGGCGCGCCGCCGAGTTCCGCGAACCGCGCCGCGCCCTCGGCGTGGTCCGGATGGCCGTGGGTCAGCACGATCATGGCCACATGCCGGTCCTCCGCGACCGCCACGGCCAGCACCCGGCGCAGATGGTCTTCGTGCAGAGGACCGGGGTCGACGACGACCACCGACGAGGAGCCTGGCTCGCCGATGATCCAGGTATTGGTGCCTTCGAGCGTCATCGGCGAGGGGTTCGGCGCCAGCACGCACGTCGCCCGCGCGGTCCGGAAGCCGTCGATGCTCACAGCGGGTACTCCGTGCCCTCCGGCATGACCAGCCACGTCTGGCCATCCTCCACCACCACCGAAGGCATCAGCGGAGTGATCGCCCGGCGCTGCGCCAGCACCTCGGCCGAGCTGGAGAACGCTGTCAGTTCGGCGACAGTGACCGCGGTGGGCGGAAGCAGGGTGATCTCCCCGGCCCGCGCCGCGTCCAGCGCCGCCGCGGGCCGCAGCCACTCGGCGGAATCCGCTTCCGCGGTCGCGACCGCGATCTCACCGGGCGGCGTGGCCGCTACAAAGAACCAGGTATCAAAACGGCGGTGGCTCGCCTCAGGCGTAATCCAGCGAGCCCATGGGACCAGATCGCCGGCGCGGAGCACCACTCCGCATTCCTCCTGCGTCTCCCGGACCGCCGCCCCCACCAGCGCGCGCACGCGCTCCGGTGGCACACCCAGGTCCCCCGGCACGTCGACGCCTCGATCGGCGTCGCCTGGATCCACCGACCCGCCCGGGAACACGTGCGCGCCGGGCGCGAAATCCATCGCCCGCTTCCGGCACAGCAACAGCACCTCGATGCCGTCGTCGCCGTCACGCAGCAAGACAACGGTCGCCGCATCACGCGGCGTCACCGGTGAAGCACTGTCCGCCACTCCAGTATCCCCCTGCCGCACCTCACGGGGTACCGGAATCCGGTTCACGAGCGAAGTTCGGCGATCAGCTCTACCTCCACCGGGGCATCCAGGGGAAGTTCGGCCATGCCGACCGCGCTGCGCGCATGCTTGCCGTTCTCCCCGAACACCTCGAGCAGCAGCTCGCTGGCGCCGTTCACCACCTGCGGCTGACTGTTGAACCCGTGAGCGCTGGCCACGAACCCGACGACCTTGACGATCCTGAGGATCCCGTCCAGGCCATCTGGTCCGGCCATGGACGCGGCCGCGGCCAGCGCGTTCAGCGCGCACACCCGGGCCAGCCGGGCTCCCTCCGCCACATCCACCGTGTCGCCAAGCTTGCCGGTGCCGAGCAGCTTCCCGTCCACAGTGGGAATCTGCCCGGAGGTGTACACGAACCCGCCGGACACCACGGCCGGCACGTACGCGGCCTGAGGCACCGGCACCGGCGGCAGCGACAGCCCGAGCTCCGCCAGCCGCTGTGACGGCGAAGGGCTGCTCATGAGTGGAACCACCGCCCGTTCGTGGTAATCAAGATTTTTCTCTTTTCAGGTAGGCCACAAGCTGTTCCGGGTTCGGGCCGGGGATGACCGTGACGAGTTCCCACCCGTCGTCGCCCCAGTTGTCCAGGATCTGCTTGGTCGCGTGCACGAGCAGCGGCACGGTCGCGTACTCCCACTTCGGCATGGACCGAACCTTACGCCTCCCGGCGAACCTCGGCCGCCTCGGGAGCATCTTCAGCGGTCTGCGAACCGTCGGAGATATCACCAGCCGCCAGCTCCCGGGTGGCGTCCGTGGCGACCTCGGGGACAGGCGCATCGGCCAGCTCGGGCACCTCGGCCTTGGAGATGGCGGCCTCGGCCGCAGCGACCTCGGCGTCTCCGAGGTCTTCGGGCAGCGTCTCCGGGGCGGGCGCGGCCTGCCCCGGCGCCATGCGCTCGAAGAACCGCAGCAGCTCCACCGGAACCGGCATGACCAGCGTGCTGTTCTTCTCCGCGGCCACCTCCACCACGGTCTGCAGCAGCCGCAGCTGCAGCGCGGCCGGGTCGCGGGCCATAACGTTGGCCGCGGCGGCCAGTCGCTTGGAGGCCTGGTACTCACCGTCGGCGGTGATGATGCGCGCGCGCCGTTCCCGCTCGGCTTCGGCCTGCCGGGACATGGACCGTTTCATGCCCTCCGGTAGTGATACGTCCTTTATCTCCACCCGCTCGACCCGGATACCCCACGGCCCCTCGGTCGGCTCGTCGATGATCCGGCGAAGTTCCCGGTTCACCGACTCCCGCTCGGCCAGCAACTGGTCCATCTCCGACTGGCCGATGATCGACCGGAGCGAAGTCTGCGCCTGCTGCGAGATGGCGAACATGTAGTTCTGCACGTTGACCGTGGCCTTGATCGGGTCCACCACACGGAAGTACACCACCGCGTCCACCCGCACGCTCACGTTGTCTCTGGTGATGCCTTCTTGCGCGGGCACGGCCATGGCCACGATCTGCATGTTGACCTTTGCCATGCGATCGCCTACCGGCCGCATCAATGTCAATCCGGGACCGCGGATCTCCGGCAAGACCCGGCCGAACCGGTAGATAATGCCCTTCTCGTACTGCTGCACGACCCTGATCGACCGTGCGGCAGCGATGATGCCCAGCAGTACCAAGATCACGATGACGGCAATTACGGCGCCCATCGCGGATCACCTCATTTCCTCGGCACCCAGCGTAGTCTCCGCGCGGTTATAGCCTCCAGTACAGGAAACTAACGGCAAGCGAGCGAGCCAAAGCGGCGCGGCGGCGCCTGGACTGACGAGCGCAGCGAGGAGGGAAAGCGCTGCCTCAAAAGCGCCGCGGAGGCGAGCGAGCGGAGTAACAGCGAGCGAGATGACCTCTAGGGATACCGACTGGGACGGCGTGCGGTTGCACGTGGTCACCGGCAAGGGCGGCACCGGCAAGACCACGGTGGCGGCGTCACTGGCGCTCGCCTTGGCCGCTGGCGGCCGGAAAGTACTGCTGATCGAGGTGGAGGGCCGGCAAGGCATTGCCCGGCTGTTCGACGCGCCGCCACTGCCGTACGCCGAGCGCAAGATCGCGCTCGGCCTCGGGGCACGCGGCGAGGGCGGCGACGTCTACGCGCTGGCCGTCGACCCCGAAGGCGCTCTGCTCGACTACCTGGCCATGTTCTACAACCTGCGGCGGGCCGGCACGGCGCTGACCAAGCTCGGCGTGGTCGACTTCGCCACCACGATCGCGCCCGGGCTGTCGGACGTCCTGGTCACCGGGAAGGCGACCGAAGCGACACGCAGGCGCGTGCGGCCGGGCGCCAAAGACAGCCCGCACGTCTACCACGCGGTCGTGATGGACGCCCCGCCCACCGGCCGGATCGGCCGGTTCCTCAACATCAGCTCGGCGGTCTCCGACCTGGCCAAGGTCGGGCCGATCCGGACCCACTCGGACACGGTGGCCAAGGTGATCCGGTCGCCGCAGACCGCGGTGCATTTCATCACGACGCTGGAGGAGATGCCGGTGCAGGAAACCCTCGACGGCCTGGCCGAGCTGCGGTCGCTGACCGGCGGGGCCATCGCCGCGGGCGGGATTTTCGTCAACATGGTGCGGCCGACCATGCTCGATCCAGCCGACCTGGCGGCAGCGGCCGAGGGTTCGCTGGACATCCAGACGCTCGCCACCGGGCTGAAAACGGCGGGCATCAGCGACAACCACGGCCTCGCCGCCGACCTGGCCACCGAACTGCGCGAGCACGCGCTACAGGCCGGGTTGCAGGACAAGGCGCGAGCCCAGCTCGTCGCGGCCGGACGGCCGCGGTACGAGCTGCCGATGCTCCCCGACGGAGTCGACCTGGCCGGGCTGTACCAGCTAGCCACCGCCATGCGCGAACAGGGGGCAGCGTGAGCGAGCCGGAGGGCGCGGCAGTGCCTGGACTGAGGAGCGAAGCGACGAGGGAAGGCGCTGCCTCAAAGCGCCCGAAGGCGAGCGAACAAGGCGGCACAGCGTGAGCCCCGACGTGACGGGCCCGATGCCCGCCCTGGGGGCGCCGCGGCTCGACCTGCAGCGGATCATCGACGACCGCCGTACCCGGATCATCGTGTGCTGCGGGTCCGGCGGGGTGGGCAAGACCACCGCGGCGGCCGCGATCGGCCTGCGGGCCGCCGAAAGCGGCCGGCATGCGTGCGTCCTGACGGTGGATCCGGCCCGGCGGCTGGCCCAGTCGATGGGCCTCACCTCGCTGGACAACACGCCGCGCCGGGTGGACGGCGTGGCGACGCCCGGCGGGAGCACCGGATCGCTGCACGCGATGATGCTCGACATGAAGCGGACCTTCGACGAGATCGTCGAGGCGCACGCCGACCCGGACCGCGCCGCGCAGATCCTGGCCAACCCGTTCTACCAGTCGCTGTCCTCGAGCTTCGCGGGCACCCAGGAATACATGGCGATGGAGAAGCTCGGCCAGCTACGGCACGCCGACGAGTGGGACCTGATCGTGGTGGACACGCCGCCGTCGCGGTCAGCCCTGGACTTCCTGGACGCGCCGCAGCGGCTCGGCCGGTTCCTCGACGGCAGGCTGATCCGTTTGCTCACCGCCCCGGCCCGGTCGGGCATCTCGGCCATGCGGGTGCTCAATGCGGGCTTCTCGATGATGACCAGCACGCTGACCAAGATCCTCGGCGCCCAGGTGCTCAAGGACGCGCAGACGTTCGTGACCGCGCTTGACACGATGTTCGGCGGCTTCCGCGAACGGGCCGAGTCCACCTACCGGCTGCTCCAGGCGCCCGGCACCGCGTTCCTGGTGGTCGCCGCACCGGAGCCGGACGCGCTGCGCGAGGCGTCCTACTTCGTCGAGCGTCTCGACGAGGAACGGATGCCGCTCGCGGGCCTGGTCCTGAACCGCGTGCACACCTCGGCGGCGGCCAGGCTGAGCGCCGCACGCAGCCTTGCCGCCGCCGAAACCCTTGAAATGCAAAGTACTACGAACGGCGTCTCCGTTCCTCGTGCCGCAAACGGGCTCGCCATAGCGGCCCTGCGGATGCACGCGGAGCGGATGCAGCTCGGGAGACGGGAACGCAGGCTGGCCGCGCATTTCACGTCGGCCCACCCCGCGGTACCCGTCGTCGAGGTGGCCGCACAGCCGGAGGACGTCCATGACCTTGCCGGCCTGCGGGTTATCGGGAAGCTGCTCTGCGAAGCCCCCGCGGGGTGAGATCCCGCGGGGGCTTGTAAGCAGGAGTCAGCTAGCGACCAGTTCGTCGATGGACTGGCGCTCGTATTCGTCGCGAGCCCGCTCGAGCAGCTCGCGCCATGACGTGACCTCGGGGCGGCGGCGGAGCAGCGCACGGCGCTCCCGCTCGGTCATCCCGCCCCAGACACCGAACTCGATGCCGTTGTCGAGCGCGTCCGCAAGGCACTCGGTACGCACCGGGCATCCCCGGCAGATGAGCTTGGCGCGGTTCTGCGCTGCGCCCTGAACGAACAGCTCGTCAGGGTCGGTTCCCTTGCATGCGGCGCGTGTGGTCCAGTCAGTGATCCACATGTGCCCAACTCCTCTTGATCGTCGGTGCACGCTCTGTCTGCCCAGCTCTCTCCGTTGAACCAACTCGGCAGGCGAACGTGCGACGGTCGTCTCGAATGGGTAGCGATCCCGGGGCGAGCGCGTGCGGCCGTGCCGCCACGGTTATCTGTTCGTGATCCAGCAACTTACGGAACCCCGGCCGGGATGCCAAGACCCCGGGGTGGCCATTTCCCAAATAGTTCCGATGGGCTATATGGAAACCTGTGGATAGTCACACTCCGAGAGTAAGCGCAGGCTAGTAGTTACTGATGTGACACTGGGTGATACTGTAGCCGACCGCTCGGCCGATTCGCGACAAGAGTACCGGTTTATTCATGGCCAGGTTTGCATGCGTCGCGCCGGCGGGCCCTAGTCACTTGTAAGGCCGGCGTACCCTAAGTCGCGTGCAGCGAGGAGAAACCTTCCTGTCAAGGACGGGTGTAGTCGGACGTCTGATTACCTTTTCAGCCGTCGGCGGCGTGCTGGCCGCGGCCATGGTAGTCCCCATAGTGGCCGCCACGGGCATCCTGGTCCGTAACACGGCGGACAAGTTCACCACGTTGTCGCTGCCGACCTCCGGGCTGCCGCAGCGATCCGAGATCCTGGACCGTTACGGCCACCTGCTGGCTTATGTGTACGGCGTGGACATGCCGTATTACACGACCGCCAACACTGCTCAGGCGGTCAAAGTCGATGGCCTGAACCGGCAGCCCGTGAGCTACAGCCAGATGAGCCAGAACGTGATCAACGCCATAGTGGGCATCGAGGATGACCGGTACTGGCAGCACGGCGCCATCGACCTGAAGGGCACGGTCCGGGCCGCGTTGAACGACCTCCAGCACAAGGCGGTTCAGGGCGGCTCGACGATCGCCCAGCAGTACGTGAAGGGCGTGCTGATCCTTCAGGCGGTGCAGGCCGGCAACAACACGGCCGTGCTGCAGGCCCAGGCGGACACCCTCAGCCGCAAGCTGAACGAACTGCGGACGGCGGTCGCGATCGAGCACCAGCTCTCCAAGCAGGATATTCTGGCCGGATATCTGAACGACGCGTACTTCGGCAGCTTGGCCTGGGGGATCGAGGCCGCGGCCGAAACGTACTTCGGCACGACAGCGGCGAAGCTGACCCTGACCCAGGCCGCCATGCTGGCCGGCATCGTGGAGAACCCGAGCAAGTACGATCCGATCGTCAACCCGTCCATGGCGCTGGAACGCCGCAACACGGTGTTGGCCAGGATGGCGGCGACCAACAACGGGATCACTGCCGCCCAGGCCACGGCGGCGGAGAAGGCGCCGCTCGGATTGAACGTCGCGCCGGTCCAGAGTGGCTGCGAGGCCAACACGGTTGGATCAGGAGCCGGCTTCTTCTGCGAGTACGTGGAGGAGGTGTTCCTGCACGACTCCGCCTACGGTGCGACGCCACAGGACCGCGCCAGGCTACTGGCCACCGGCGGACTGCAGATCTACACCACCCTCGACCCGAAGGACCAGTCGGCGGCGAACAACGCGGTCAACTACGTGATGCCTTACCACAACGGCTCTTACAACCCAGGTAACAACGCGGACACAGAGGCTGTGATCCAGCCCGGCACGGGCGAGATCCGGGCCCTCGCCGAGGACCGTCCCTATGGCACCGGCCCCGGTCAAACCGAGATCGACTACGCCGTGAACACGGCCTACGGTGGCGGCAGCGGCGTGCAGACGGGTTCCTCGTCCAAGCTGTTCACCTTGGTGACCGCGCTGGAGCAGGGCACGCCGTTCGGGTTCCAGCTGACCGTGCCCGGCAACACGACAGTCAACGGTTTCACCAACTGCGAGGGAGCTCCGGCCGGCAACAACGGCGGATTCCCGGTGAGCAACGCCGAAGGACCGGGCACGTCCACTCAATCGCTGTATACCGGCACCACCAACTCGATTAACGTGTTTTACGGCGAGCTGGAGCAGAAGGTCGGCTTGTGCAACGTGGTCCATACCGCGGTCAAACTGGGCATGACCCGCGCAGACGGTACATCATTGCTGAGCAAAGATCCTGCCCTCGGCAAGGATGGTCTATCCGCGGACAACTATCCCACGTTCACCCTGGGCGCGGTGAACGTGTCCCCGCTGTCCATGGCGGCCGCATACGCGACAATGGCGGCTCGCGGCAGGTACTGCGCGCCGGTCGCTGTCGACAAGATCGCCACCGACACCGGCGGCTCACTCTCGGTGCCGTCGGCGGACTGCCACCAGGCGATCTCCTCCGATGTCGCGGACGCGGTCAACTACATCCTCCAGGGCGTGCTGACCTCGGGTACCGCGGCGCTCGGCGCCGGCCCCGGGCCCCTGGACCGCCCCTCGGCTGGCAAGACGGGCACGTCCAATGACGCCAACGGTTTCGGCGCTCCCTACGCCGCCTTCGCGGGCTACACGCCAACCCTGACCAGCTTCACGTCGGTCGCCTATATGGACAATCCGTTCGAGACCTCGCCCCACTATCACCTGATGGGCTACCAGAACGCCTACTTCCGGGCCGAGGACGGGTCGCTACAGACCTGCGGTGGAGAGATGTTCGGTGCCTGCGCGCCCGCGTTCACCTGGCACATGACCTTCGACCACGCGAACCTCGGACCGGCCACGAACTTCGTCCCGGTTCCCGCGGACAGCCCCTTCAACAGCCAGGGCGATGGCCAGACCGTGAAGCAGCCCTGCAAGCCCAGCAAGAAGAACAACGACTGCACCGGAAACAATGGCGGCGGCAACGGGGGCGGCGGCAATGGCGGGGGTGGCAACGGGGGCGGAGGCGGGGGTAACGGGGGCGGGGGTAACGGGGGCGGGGGTGGTAACGGCGGAGGCGGTAACGGCGGAGGCGGGCCGGGCGGTTTCGGCGGCAACAACGCCGTGCCGGGTCTCCTGCCTGCTACCGCACCCGCTGTGAAGCCCACCGCGGCCGGGACCCGGCGCACCAGCACCACCGCCGGGCGTCGCGGGTAACCGGCTGAGTCGCCGGTAACTGGCTGGAAAGCTGGCGGCGTACCTCGGCCGCCACCCGGGCACCGTCGGCCCGGCCCGCCACGCGGGGCGTCACCGCCTTCATGACCGGGCCGATGCCACCGGGACCGGCCGCCCCGGTCTCCGCGATCGCGGCGGATACCAACGTGGTCAGTTCGTCGTCGGAAAGCTGGGCGGGTAGGTATCCGGCCAGCACGTCGCCCTCGGCGCGCTCGGCCGCGGCCTGGTCGGTGCGCCCGGCCACGCTGAAGGCATCCGCCGCTTCCCGGCGCTTCTTGGCCTCCCGGGTCAGCACACGGACGATCTCGTCATCGGTCAGATCGCGGGCCGAGGCGCCTGAGACCTCTTCGTTGGTGATCGACGTCAGCGCCATCCGCAGCGTGCGCATCCGCACCTGGTCACGCGACCGCAT
Organism: Streptosporangiaceae bacterium; assembly: GCA_019245115.1. Classification (GTDB taxonomy): domain Bacteria; phylum Actinomycetota; class Actinomycetes; order Streptosporangiales; family Streptosporangiaceae; genus JAFARZ01. Next base: position 19,033 of record JAFARZ010000367.1, read on the forward strand.
CGCGTCATTCAGGTCCGCGCGCAGCCGGTCCTTGAGTTCTGCCACCAGGTCATCTTACGGACCTGCCACTACGGCAGGCATGGCACCATGGGGAGGTGCGAACCAGAACTCTCATCGGCTTGACTGCCGCCGCGGGCGCGGCGGCCGGCGGCTACGCGGCATTGATCGAACGGAACTGGTTCGTCCTTCGCCGTTACGAAGTCCCCGTCCTGCCGTCCGGGGCGGCGCCGGTCCGCGTGCTGCACATCTCCGACACGCACTTCACGCCTCGCCGGGGAAAGATGATGTCCTGGATACGGACGCTCGACGCGCTCGATCCGCACCTGGTCGTGAACACGGGCGACAGCATCGCGCACCCCCAGGCCGTTCCGTCTTTCCTCAACGCGCTGGGCCCGCTGCTCGATCGTCCTGGCGTGTTCGTCCTGGGCTCGAACGATCTGTTTTCTCCCCGGCCACGGAACCCAGCGCGCTACCTCTACCGGAAGAACCACGGCAAGGATGAACGGGGAGCGCCGACCCTGCCCTGGGAGAAGCTGCGCGACGGGATGACCGAGGCCGGGTGGCTCGACCTGGACAACCTGCGCGGACGGCTGCGAGCTGGCGGGCTTGATATCGCGCTGGCCGGCGTGCACGATTCGCACATCGCGCGAGACCGGTACGCCGATGTGGCCGGCCGCGCCGACCCGGCGGCCGACCTGCGGATCGGCGTCATGCACTCGCCCGAGCCCCGGCTGCTCGACCGGTTTGCCGCCGATGGCTACGACCTGCTGCTGGCCGGGCATACGCACGGCGGCCAGTTGTGCCTGCCCTGGTACGGGACTCTGGTCACGAACTGCGGCCTGGACCGGGGACTAGCCCGGGGCCTGCACCGCTACCCCAAACCCGGTTACTCCGCCCCGGATGGCGGCGCCGGAGATGGGGTTGCGGCCGTGAGCGGGAACGATGACGGCCGCGTTTGGCTGCACGTATCGGCCGGCCTCGGCACATCTCCATGGGCACCAGCCCGCTTCGCCTGCCGCCCCGAAGCCACCCTCCTGACCCTCACCCCCCGCTAACCCCACCTAGCCCGGCGCCGCGCCTTCCCCGTCCGGCCACGCCCCACCTTCGCACCCACCTTCCCCGTCCGGCCCCGCCCCACCTTCGCACCCGCCGAGCCGCCCGACATTTCCGGATATGTCCGGTGTCGCGTAGCTATTCAGGTAGCGTCAGCGACCCAAATTTGGATCCCTGTTCGGATGGATGTGGCAGCGACCCGGTTGTAACCGGGTCGCTGCCACATTCATCCGGGCGCGACCTGATGCAGGCGGGATAAGAATGGCGAGATGTTTACCTGGGCTCCCTGGACAGGACCTGCCGGGCTGGTACAAGCCCATGACGCTTGGTGAATAGCCAGTGCCCTCTCCAGACGCCGTGCGGCGTGTCAATGGCGCCACACTTGGCACAGGAGTCTCGCTCCGCACCTATTTAAAGAGCAGCTTCAGTGCCTCGCTAACGCTACAGCTGTTCGTGTGGCGAAGCGCCCCACAAACGCGACATTTCGCACTCAAACCGGCGTTCCACCACACAAAGACATGCGTAGCCTTACAGGTAGTCCTACAGGTCGCGGCGGCGGACGGCGGGGATGTGCCCGAGCGGTTCCATGTTTCCGCTAGACTGTCGGAGGTCCGTTTGGCACAGCTCGCTCTGCGGGTGTGCGGACGGCGGGGTGTAGCGCAGCTTGGCAGCGCGCTTCGTTCGGGACGAAGAGGCCGCCGGTTCAAATCCGGCCACCCCGACCCAGCCAGTCTTCGCGTTCCGACGTGAGACGAGGTCTCATGTTCCGCCGTATCGCAACCGTAGCGGGTGCCGCCGTAGTCAGTGGTGCCATGATCGCGCTGACTACGCTGCCCGCCGTCGCGGCGCCCGACAACGTGCACACGTTCGCGATTCCCGGTGTCCACGGCATCAGCGCGTGGGGCAACTACCTCCGCACGGGACCGACAGTACGGATCACTGTGTGCGTCAAGGACACGGCTCACGACGTCTACGGTGGCGCGGCTGCTGGCGTGGCGTACGACGCCAGGCACCATCAGGCGGTGACGGCGATCACCATCGGCTACGGGCACACCGGCTGCCAGACGATGACCAGTAGATACACCGCTCATCTCGTCGTCGACACCCTCTCCGGATGGCGCGACGGCAAGGTGCGGCAAGCCGGCCCCGCCAGGCAGGTGTACTGAGCGCCGCCAACCAGACCCCATCCAGCGGGCGGGCCCGACGGTGATTTTCCCAAAATGTTAACGAAAGGCGGTAAACCATCCCGGCTTTACCAAACCTGAAGGCTGATGAGCGGCGAAAACGCCACAATCCACAGGCGCGCCTTGTTACGCTTTGGCCCTCTATTTACCAACGGAGGGATAGGACTTCAATGCTGCGTCGGATTTCCACCATTTTGGCGTCTATGGCCGTTCTTGCCCTTTGCGCGCTGCCCGCGTCGGCGTCCACTGCGTCCACCTCGGCCGCCCACGCCGCTACGCACAACTTCACGGTGCCCACGATCAAGCACCACAATGTGGTCACCGCGTGGGGCAAGTACACGAAGATCAACTCGGCTCGCGTGAGGGTACAGATCTGCGTCAAGCAGACCGGACCTGCGTTCGCGGTGGGAGCGATCGCCGTGGTGTCGAAGGCCAACGGCAGCAGCAAGAACATCGCGGCGGTCATCATTCAGGGCCACCGCGGCAGCGAAGCGTGCGGCGTGATGACGTTCATCTTCTACACGGCTCACCTGAAGGTGCACACCTTCATCGGCCAGGGTGGCAAGATCATCGCTACCGGAGCGGTCAAGAAGATCTACTAACCCCCCGCAAGCTGAGCCAGACCTGACTCGCTGAGACCGCAATCCGCTGGGCTCTTCCGGCTGGGCCATGTGCCCCCGGGAGAGCCCATCGGCGTTTTGGGAAACTTGTGAACAATTAGCTCGTTGCGGCGTCCACGATGCTAGCGTTCCGTCTCGCCCGATGATGAGCTAACCGAAACGGGGTTCCCCATGTTCCGTGTGCTGTCCGTTGCTGCCTCCGCTATCGCCTTGCTGGGCATGACCGCACTGTCCGCGTCAGCCGCCCCCGCCAGCCATGTGAAGCCGAAGGTGCACAACTTCTCCATTCCTGGCACCACCGGGATCAGCGCCTGGGGCAACTACTCACGCTCGGGTAGCAGCGTCCATATCACGGTGTGCCTCAAGGAGACGTCACCGAAGGTGATTACGGCGGTCGCCGGCGGCACCGCGTTCGGCCAGAACCCCACCCACCACCAGAGTGTCGACGCGACCGTCATCGGGCGCGACAAGCAGGCGTGCCGCTCCATCACGACGAAGGACACGGCGGAACTCTGGGTCAGCGCGATATCCAGCACCGCCGACGGCCACATGCACATTGGCAAAGTCAAGAGGGTCTACTGACCGCCCGGGCTACCCGGCGGTCAGCTGACCGCGCGCACCGCTGGCACCGCCGACCAGACCGGTCCGCAGAGTCGGCGCGGGAATTGGCACCGGCGCGCGCCGCTCCCGCGTCGGCTTGGCGTCCGCCAACCGCAGCGCCAGAGCGGGACACATCTCCACCGCTTGCTGAGCGTCCTTCTCAAGCCATTCGGGAACCGGGATGTTGAGCATGACCGGATAGCCCTGGGCGTCGAGATGGATGACTTCCGGAACCAGATGTGCGCACAGGCCGTGACCCCGGCACCGGGTCCAATCCACGACGAGCCGCTTCTGCGCCTGTACCTCCGGTCCGTCGGGCAGCGGCAGAACGCCGCGGACCGGACGGCCGCAGGAGGAGTGGAAGACGTGGGCGGCGAGGTCCTCGGTGAACACATCGAGAGCCGACAGCACGAACCTGGTCACGCCGTCCGGGTGGGCGCACGCGCCGCGCCCGGTCACCGCCGCGGCTGAGCGCCGCGCCACGTCGAGCGCATCGATGCCGCCCGACCCATCGACAAGCGCGGCGAGAGCCCGGGCGATGGCCGGTAGCCCCAGCTTGCACGGACCGCACTGACCGGCGGATTCTCCGGCCAGGTAGCTGGCGATACGCGACACCTCGCCCAGCGGACAGGTGCCGTCGCCGAGCGGCAGCACGATCCCGGAGCCAAGCGTGCCGCCGACCGCCTCGAGTCCTGCCCGGGATACCGGAACGGCATAAGCCGTCTCGGCCGGCAGCCACATGCCGTGGTAGCCGCCAACGAGAACGCCATCACCGGCCGGAGCCAGGCAGATGTCCAGGACAGCGGCCAGCGGCGTGCCCGTCGGCACCTCGACCACGGCCGGCTGCCCAGCCGAGCCGCCCACGCTGAGCAGGACCGTGCCCGGCTCCTCGACGGTACCCACCGCGGCGAACCGTTCCGGGCCGAGCAGCGCCAGCACCGCTAGCTGCGCGAACGTCGACGCATTGGACAGCAGCGTCGGCAGGTCATCGACACCGGAGTCGCTGGCGAGAACCTTCCGTCCGGGCGGCACCGGGCGCTTGCCGTTGATGCCTCGGACGAGAGCACCGGATTCCCCGGAGATGAACCGTTCTGGTACCTGGACCACGCGGGCAAGCTTGCGCAGACCGGGCTCGGCCGCGATGGCCGCCTCTACCGACCTGTTGGCCAGCTCGTTCCCGGCGACGCCGACGATGATCTCCTCGGCGCCGATGGCCTCGGCGGCCAGGGCCGCACCGGAGAGGACGAGGTACGGCGACCGGATCATCAGCATCTTGTCCTTGACGCTGCCGGGTTCACCCTCGGTTCCGTTGACCACCACGATCGTGGGACAGTCCATCGCCTCGGCGCTGTCCAGCACCGCCTTGACCTTGCGTGCGAAAGGGAACGCCGCACCGCCTTGGCCGCGCAGGTCCACCTGCTCGGCCAGGGCGATCAGATCAGCGCCGGACAATCGGGGCAACGGGCCGAAGACATCGCGGTGCGAGTCCAGATCCAGCCTCGGCATGCGGTCAAGACCGGCGGTCAATCTGGCCGCGCCGATACGCATGATGGTAGGCGCGTCTAGCTGCCCGGACTGGCTTAGCGCCACGTGCCACCCCCACGCTGATTCCGATCGCGATCCCGCGGTTCATCGGCAGGCGGTCGCCGCCTGCGCCCGGACTGAGCTGGCGCCTGACCATGCCGCGGCGCCCGGCCCGACGGCGCCTGTGGTACGGGGCCGCTCCCACCGCGTGGCTGCGGACTCGCATCCGCGCGCGGGATGGGACCAGTGGCGGTTCGAGGGATCTCCGGGGGGAGCCCTCCGCCCGGCAAAGGTCGAGGGGAGTCCGGGGGGACCCCTCCCCCCGGCAGGAGTCTGGGCATCGGGCCTGTGGCCCGGGGCATGGGACCGGTCGCGTTCCGCAGCATCGTCCCCGGTCCGAGCGCGGGAACCGGACCGGTTCCGGATCGCGGCGGGGGGCCACTGGGCAACGGCGCCGTGGGCATGGGGCCGGTTCCCGGCCGGGCCATCGGGCCGGTTCCACCCCGGGGAATCGGACCCGTGTCGAACCGCTGCGCGGGCCTGGGGCCGGTACCGGAACTCGGCGTGGGCCCGGTCGGCATCGTGGGCATGGGCCCGCTTCCCAGGCGAGGAATCGGCCCAGAAACCGGCCCGGAGACCGGGCCAGAATTCCGGCCCGGATTCAGGCCCGCGTCCGCCCGGGGCATGGGACCCGTCGGATTGCGGGGCGCGCCCTCGTAACGTGGTGGCCCGACATATCCCGGCTCGTACAGCGGCTGCCGGGTCTCCTGCGGCGCTGAACTGGCCTGGGCCTCCGGCCACGGCGGCGCGGGGAGGCTGGCCACCGCCCGGTATGGATATGTCTCCCCGTACGGCTCCGCATACGGCTCGTTTCCATATGGCGGCGCGCCCAGCGGAGTGAAACCGCCGTCTCCGTATCCGCCGTAGGAAGAGCCGGACGGCAATTGCATGGCGGTCATCCCGGCACCGGTGCCGACACCAACGCCAGCGCCGACCGGCAGCATTTGAACCGTCCCGCCGAGCTGCGCCTGAGCCATGGTCAGCGTCGCGGCGCGCAGCGGGGACGAACCCGACCCCGCTGGACTGGCGGTCGGCGAAGTGCTCAGGCTTTCCTTCGGCCGCAGCGACGTCGCCAGGAACCGGATGGCGACCGCTAGCGCGGTCAGCGCGATCGCGAACCCATAGCTCCAGTCAACGTACGGCTTTCCGGCACGCCCGCCGAGCAGGCCGTGCAGCACGCCGAACACGAAGGCCACATAGGAGCCGTAATGAATGGCTCGCCACCGCCAGGCCTTTCCGTGCCCAGTGAATCGCTTACGGATAATGCTCGTAACGACCAGCAGCACAATGAGATCCGCCGCAATAGTGCCAAGCCCGATATAGAAGGTGCGGTATGGCGAAAGGAAAGGAATAAACCCGTCGATGACGTGCGATCGCTGGGCGAGGATCTCCGTCGTGATGTGAATGACGAGGAAAGCGAGCGTCCCGAATGATACGGCGCGGTGCACCGACTGTGCCATCACCCGGTGCCCGGGCTTCATGAAGATCCGGTCCGTCGCCACCAGCCCGACGGCCACCGAGGTGGTCAGGCCGATGAGGGCGAACACTCCCGCGTAGTACAGCATGAAGCGCTGTGTCGCGGCATCGATGACGTGCCCTTCGCTGGTCAGGCCGAGCACGAGCACGATCACGACCACACCAGTAGCCAAGACGGCCATGATCTTCGACCGGTGCTCGCCCGCCGGTCCCAGAGCCCCCGACCGGGCGCTCTGGCGACCGCGTGTACGATCGCTGGTCGCTACCACGTTTACCTCCTCAGACTCGCGTTGGCGAGAAGGCCAATTGCGGCGGGCCCGCAACCCCGGCTGTGGCTATCTCTGTGGTGCTCGTGAGTGGTGTGACTCTATCAGGGTGGATAACACTTTTGCAGCAAATTGGTAAATGGTCGGTTTTGACCGCAGCACACCATGCCGGACGGTATATAGATAGCCGCCCGGTTAGTTCATGGCATCAATCGCGTCGGCCAGAACGAGCCGTTCGCATAGCGGACACGGGGCTACCGGTCGCTGACCATCAAGTGCTCGCAGGTCAGCAGTGATGTAGCGATCGCCAGGCTTGTCCTCCTCTGCGCTACCCGCCTCCACTGCCTGTTATACCGGCCGGCGCGCCGGGAGATCAGCGAAACCGGCAATCACGCAGGTTACGGAAGTCTTCCGTGCCGATCCGCCCGATCGCCCCAACACCCTCAAAACACCCCATAAGTCTGTAAAGATGGATATATCTCTCATACCGCCGTGGGTGGCCGGGACAGCCCCGAGGCGTGACCCGCCACGATGGTTCCAGGGCGTGGAAACTAAGAGCCCTGCGGAGGAAAAGGAGTCGAAAACCGGCACCTAATCTTCCGCAGGGCTCCGAAGTTCCACGAGCAAGCGCCCGCTTCAAGGGGATGAACTCGATATATGGGAGATTTAGGGCAAGTCGCTAACGGTTTGGTGATCTTCGAGACGCCGGGCAGCTGGCACGGAGCGCGCGGCGGCCGCTGATCCTGGCCGGGCGGCATAGCCGACCGGGCGTTAAGTTGGAGCGCGAAGATCTGGGCGATGCCGGGTGCCCTCGTTAGCATGGATGGCGCCATCGATGTCGCTGCGGCCAGGACATTCCGGGCGTCCACCAGCATGCAGCATGGATGGCGCCATCCATCTCGCTGGGGAACCCCTGACCCTGAAGCGTCAATCTCTGTATGCGGGCAATGCGCTCGGGAGGTACTCGACCGTGACCGGGAGATGGTCGGAAGCCGCTTCGGCCTGTGACGACACGTATACCTCGTGACCGCGCAGCGCCGGTATGACCTCGGCGGTCACCCGGATCGCGTCGATGCGACGCCGGATCCCGCGCACACCATAAATATCGGAGGGATGATGCCCGGCCGTTGGCTGCCACGGCGCGCCGAGTGCCGCCGCCGCGTCGTGCAGGCCTCCGGACCACAGCACGTCACCGGCGCTCCGGTCGGCCCGGTGCCGTCGGACCCCCGTGTCGTCATACTCCCAGTCGCACTGATGGATCAGATCCCCGAACCACGGCACGTCGGCGTACGGATCGGACGGCTCGTAAAGCCGCCACGCGCCGTCGACCAGGACGCGGTCCGCGCATTCGCTGTTCCAGTCCGCCCCGATCAGCGCCGGCGCCGCGCCAGCGGGCCTGGCGATGGCCGCGACCAGCCGTTCGTTCTGCGCCGTCCGCAACCGCCGGCCGAACGGGGTCGCATGGAACGAGGCATGCCGCACCAGGGTGCCACCCACGTCCAGCGTGACCTGCACCAGACCATGCCAGAAATCCGCGCCGCCATGGCGGCGAAGCGAATCAGGCAGCGGCTCGATGCCATCCCGCCACATCAGCCCCACGTGGTAACCGTGCCCGCCGAACGCCACCGCCGCCGGCCCACGACAGGGCACGTCACAATGCATGCCTACGTCACCGGCCAGCCGCCGCAACCGCGCTGCCGCGGTTTCCTGATCCGGCGCCAGCACCTCCTGCACCGCGAGCACGTCCGCTTCCAGCGATCCGATCACCGAGACGATCGCCGTGTAGTGATCGTCTTCATACGACGCGAAGTCAAGCAGGTTGTACGTGCTGAACAGCACCGAACTGGCCGATGTGCGCCGCATAACCCGTCACGTCCCCGCTGGGAACGCATACCTGGCCGGCGCCTGGGCCGGGCCGCCACCGAACCGATAGCTGACCGCGATCTCCTGATGCGGCGCCAGCACCAGCGCCGCCGGATCTCCGCGCAGCCGCGAGCCGTTCACAGAGACCACCGTCGTCCCCCCGCGCAGTCCGCCCAGGCGTCCATCCGCCAGCATGACCTGCCACTCATCGAAGAACTGCCCGAGCGTGAACACCGGCGCGTAGGCGTCCGACGACACGTGAATGATCCCCGACCCGTCGGAGGTGACCAGCGGGGCGACCACGCCACCGCGCCGGTCGACGCCGATCCCGGCCGGAACCGGCACCGCACGGCCGTTGACCAGCACGTCGAGGTGGACGGCGTACCGCGTCACCACCCCGGCGGACGCGAGCGAAAGCCCGGCCGCACGCACCCCGGTGCCGACCGCCGCCGGCGCCGGCCAGGGCGGCGCGCCCCGGGCCTCGACCCCGGCCGGCTTGCGCGCTCCGGTGATCGCGATCAGCAGCAGCACCGTCGCCACCGCCGAGATCCCCACGCTGCCGCCGAACTCAGCGGAGAGGTATCGGTTCCGGGGGGGACGACCCCCCCGTGCCCCCCCGAAACTTCGCGGCGTCACCCCTCGGCAAGTTCCGCCGCGACCAGCTCGGCGATCTGGGCGGTGTTCAGCGCCGCGCCCTTGCGCAGGTTGTCGCCGCACACGAAGAAGTCCAGCGCATGCGGGTCATCGAGCGATTGACGCACCCGCCCGACCCAGGACGGATCGGTGCCGACCACGTCGGCGGGCGTGGGGAACTCACCGGCGGCCGGATCGTCCGCCACCACCACACCGGGCGCGGCCCGCAGGACCTCCCAGGCGACGGACGGCGTCACCTCCTGCTCGAAGACCGCGTGTACCGCCACCGAATGCGTGGTCACCACCGGCACCCGGACGCACGTAGCCGACACGCGCAGCGAAGGCAGTCCGAGGATCTTCCGCGACTCATTGCGGATCTTCAGCTCCTCCGACGACCATCCGTCCGCCTTGAGCGACCCGGCCCACGGCACGACGTTCATCGCCAGCGGTGCGGGGAACGGCCCGAGGTCGCCGACCACCGCGCGCACATCACCGGCCCGCTGGCCGAGCGTCCTGGTCCCGGCCACCTTGTCCAGCTGGGCATACAGCGTGTCGATGCCGACCTGTCCCGCGCCAGAGGCCGCTTGGTACGAGGCGACTACAAGCTCTTTTAGCACGAACGTACGGTGGAGCACCCCCACGGCAACGATCATCGACAGCGTTGTGCAGTTCGCGTTGGCGATGATTCCCTTGGGGCGGCGGCTGAGCTCACCGGGGTTGATCTCCGGGACCACCAGCGGCACGTCGGGGTCCATCCGGAACGCGCCGGAGTTGTCCACCGCCACCGCGCCGCGGGCGGCCGCGATCGGCGCCCAAGTCGCGGACACCTCGTCCGGCACGTCGAACATGGCCACGTCGATGCCGTCGAAGACGTCCTCGGACAGCGGCAGGACCTCGGTCTGCGCGCCACGGATGGCGAGCTTGCGCCCCGCTGAGCGCGGCGAGGCGACCAGCCTGATCTCGCCCCAGATGTCGGCCCGGCTGGACAGCAGGTCAAGCATCACGGTGCCCACCGCGCCGGTCGCTCCGACGACGGCCAGCGAAGGCTTCCTCATCGTCCAGTCCCCCCGTACACGACCGCCTCCACCTGGTCGGCGTCGAGTTCGAATGCCCGGTGCGCCGCGGTCACCGCCTGGTCCACATCCGTGGTGTCCACGATCACCGAGATCCTGATCTCGGATGTGGAGATCATCTCGATGTTGACCCCGGCCGCGGCCAGCGCGCCGAAGAACTTCGCGCTCACCCCAGGGTTGGACCGCATGCCCGCCCCGATCAGCGAGATCTTACCGATCCCGTCGTCGTACTGGAGCGACTCGAACCCCACCTCGGGCTGGAGCCGGCGCAGCGTCTCGGTGGCCCGCTGGCCATCGTCGCGGGGCAGCGTGAACGAGATGTCGGTGCGTCCGGTGGCCACCGCGGACACGTTCTGCACGATCATGTCGATGTTGATGCCCGCGTCCGCGATCGCGCCGAAGATCCTGGCCGCCTCGCCGATCCGGTCGGGCACCCCGACGACGGTGATCTTGGCCTCGCTCCGATCGTGTGCCACTCCGGAGATGATGGCCTGCTCCATCCCGGCTTCCTCCGTCAGTATTGAATTGGCCTGGGCCTCCGGCCGCAGTATTGAATTGGCCTGGGCCTCCGGCCGCGGCGCGTGCCCGGTCACCCAGGTCCCTTCCCGGTCGCTGTACGACGATCGCACGTGGATCGGAACCCCGTAACGCCGTGCGTATTCCACGCAGCGCAGCATCAGGACCTTCGCCCCGCACGCCGCCATCTCCAGCATTTCCTCGTAGCTGATACGCGGTATCCGCCGCGCGGTCCGCACGATGCGCGGGTCGGCGGTGAACACACCGTCCACGTCGGTGTATATCTCGCACACGTCGGCGCCGAGCGCCGCCGCCAGCGCCACCGCGGTGGTGTCCGAGCCGCCGCGGCCAAGCGTGGTGACGTCCTTGGTCGTCTGCGATACGCCCTGGAAGCCGGCCACGATCGGGATCGAGCCCTCGGTCAGCGCGGTGGAGATCCGGCCCGGCGTCACGTCGATGATCCGTGCCCGGCCGTGGGCCGAGTCGGTGATCACACCGGCCTGCGATCCGGTGAAGGATCTCGCCTCGCTGCCCAGGCTGGCGATCGCCATGGCCAGCAGCGCCATGGAGATGCGCTCGCCCGCGGTCAGCAGCATGTCAAGCTCGCGGCCCGGCGGCAGCGGCGTGACCTGATTGGCCAGGTCGATGAGCTCGTCGGTGGAGTCGCCCATCGCGGACACCACCACGGCCACATCGTGGCCGGCTTTTCGCGTGCTAACGATCCGTCGTGCGACGCGCTTTATCCCGTCCGCGTCAGCGACCGAGGATCCACCGTATTTCTGCACGACAAGGGCCACGTGCGCTGAGTCTAGCCGGTTACTGGACGGTGCGCTCCTCGGTAACGTCCAGGCTGGCGTGCGCGACCACCGCGTGCAGCGCCCGCAGAGCGGCGCCGCCGTGCGTGCCCCAATGATTGAAGTAGCTGTACTGCCACCACCACAGGGCCTCCAGCGACCGGCCGGCCTGGTAGTGCTTCAGGCCGTGGATGAGGTCGGCGGCCACCGCGGCGATATCGTCGGAAATCCGGAACGGCAGGCAGGAAGTGTCCTTGTAGGGGTCAAACACCTCCGCGTATTCGTCCCAGGCGGCCAGGCGCCTGGCCAGCCCGGCGCGGAGGGCGTCCAGGTCCGGGTCCTCGCCGACCTCGGGCTCCCAGTTCGTGGGCAGGATCACGTCGGCGCTGGCGCCGAGTTGCGCACCGGCCAGCAGGATCTGGGACACCTCAAGCAGCAGCAGCGGAACCGCCACGTCGCCACCCTCGCCGCCGGCCAGTGTCACCACACCCTCGACGAAGTTCTTCGCGTTGGCGGCGACCCGATCGGCCAGCGGCTGCCACTGTTCTGTCGATTCAGACATCGAGCAGCCGCCTTCCCTCGAACGCGCGGCCCAGCGTGACCTCGTCCGCGTATTCGAGGTCGCCGCCAACCGGCAGCCCGCTGGCGGGCCTGGTCACTCGCAGGCCCATCGGCTTCACCAGGCGGGCGAGGTAGGCGGCGGTCGCCTCGCCCTCCAGGTTGGGGTCGGTGGCCAGAATCAGCTCGGTGACCGCGCCGTCGGCGAGCCGCGCCATCAGCTCCCTGATCCGCAGTTCGTCCGGGCCGATCCCGTCGATCGGGCTGATCGCGCCCCCGAGCACGTGGTACCGGCCACGGAACTCACGGATCTTCTCCACCGCTGCCACGTCCTTGGGCTCCTCCACCACGCAGATCACCGCGGTATCGCGGCGCGGGTCGAGGCAGATCCGGCACTCCTCGGCTTCGGCCACGTTCCCGCAGGTCCGGCAGAACCGGACCCGCTCGGTGACCTCGAGGAGCGCGTCGGCCAGTCGCTTCACGTCGGCGTGATCGGCGGCGAGCAGGTAAAAGGCGATCCGCTGCGCACCCTTCGGGCCGACCCCGGGCAGCCGCCCGAGCTCGTCGATGAGATTCTGGATCACCCCTTCGTACATGGCTATGGTTCAGGCTCGTCCTGGATCATGCCGGGCATGCTGAGGCCCGGGATGCCGCCGGAGAGCGCCGCGGTGAACGGGCCCATCTTCTGCTCCTGCAAATCGGCCGCGGACCGCGTGGCGGCCCGGACGGCCGCGAGCACGAGATCGGCGATGGTGCGTACCGTCTCGGCCGGGTCCTCGGCGTCCACCACGTCCGGCGAGATGTCCAGGTCGAGCAGCTCGCCCTGGCCGTTGACCGTGGCCGTGACCAGTCCGCCCCCGGCCGTCCCGGTCACCTCGGCGTCGGCCAGCTGCTGCTGCGCGTCCATCATCTGCTGCTGCATCTGCTGTGCGGCCGCGAGGATCTGCTGCATGTCCATCTGTGGTTCCACGTCGCCTCCTGCTCCCAGCCTAACGTCTGCCGCTATCCCTCGATCTCACTGATGATCTGGGCTCCGAGTTCCTGCCGGACCAGGTTTATGCCGGTCAGTTCCGGTGGCCCAGGCGGCAGCGGATCGTCGTCGGGCTCGTCGTCGGCGTAGGAGTCCTGCGGTGGCGGCGGGCCATCGGTGCGCGGAGCGGGATCCCGCCGCACCGGCGGAGGCGGCGCGCTGGCGGGCGCTGGACTGCCCTGCACCGGGGCCGCACTGGGCGGTGGCGGACCGCTGGGCGTGTCCCCGCCGGTCATTCCTCTTACGGTGACGTTCAAGCCGAAGCCGTCGCTCAGTACCCGCTTGAGATCCTCGTCACAGCCGCTGGTGGTGAAGCCCTTCAGGTCGCCGTCGCGGGTGAAGCGCAACGTGAGGATGCCGTCCTCGAGCGAATGGACGCTCGCGTTGGACAAGATCATCCACGCCACGCGCCGCTTCTGCTTGACCGCGTCCAGCACGGCGGGCCACTGCGCGCGCAACCCGTCCACCCCTGAGCCGCCAGCGGGCACAGGGGCCGGAGAGGCCGGAGAGGCCGGAGAGGCCGGAGAGGCCGCGGCTGTGTCTGCCCGGGGGGGCGACCCCCCGGGACCCGCAGTCTCTGTCTGGGGGAAGCCATCCCCCAGACCCCCTGGCGAGGGGACCCATCCCCCCGGGCTCCCCTTGGGTGGGGAGGGTGGGGTGACGGAGGGTGTTACCACCGTCCGTTCGTGGTAAATGCCTTGTTCCAGCCGCTCGAGGCGGGTCAGCAGCGAGACTTCATCAGCCGACGCGGCCGGCAGCAGCACCTGAGCGCACATCAGCTCGAGCAGCAGCCTGGGCGAGGTGGCGCCGCGCATCTGATCCAGCCCGGTGCTGACGATCTCCGCCGCGCGGGTCAGCCCCGCCTGCCCGAACTTGCCGGCCTGGGCGGCCATCCGCTCAGCCCGGTCCGGCGGCAGGTCAAGCAGCCCGGTGTTCACCGCATCGGGCACCGCCGCCAGCACGATGAGATCACGCAGCCGGTCCAGCAGGTCAGCGGCGAACCTGCGCGGCTCGTGGCCGCCCTCGATCACGCGGTTCACGACGCTGAACACCGCAGCGCCATCGCCGGTCGCGAACGCCTCGGCGATCTCGTCCAGCAAACTGTCGTCGGTGTAGCCGAGCAGCGAGACCGCTTGCGCATACGTGAGGCCGGCCTCGCCGCTGCCCGCCAGCAACTGGTCGAGCACCGAGAGGGTGTCACGGGCCGAACCCGCCCCGGCCCGGATCACCAGCGGCAGCACGGCATCCTCGACCAGTACGCCCTCCTTGACCAGGATCTCCTGCATCAGCTCCCGCAGCACCGAGGGCGGAACCAGCCGGAACGGGTAGTGATGCGTGCGCGACCGGATGGTCGGGATGACCTTCTCCGGCTCGGTGGTGGCGAAGATGAACTTCAGGTGCGGCGGCGGTTCCTCAACCAGCTTCAGCAGGGCGTTGAAGCCCTGCTGGGTGACCATGTGCGCCTCGTCGATGATGTAGATCTTGAAACGCCCGGACACCGGCGTGTAGAAGGCGCGTTCTCTCAGCTCGCGCGCGTCGTCAACGCCGCCATGCGAGGCCGCGTCGATCTCGATCACGTCGATGCTGCCCGGCCCGGACGGAGCCAGCGCGACACAGGAGTCGCAGACCCCGCACGGCTCGGGAGTGGGTCCGTTGACGCAGTTCAGCGACCGCGCGAGGATCCGGGCGCTGGAAGTCTTGCCGCAACCGCGCGGTCCGCTGAACAGGTACGCATGGTTGATCCGGCCGGTACGCAGCGCCTGCATCAGCGGGCCGGTGACGTGATCCTGCCCCTTCACCTCGGCGAACGTGGCTGGCCGGTACTTGCGGTAAAGGGCGAGGCTCGTCACGTTCTGGTTCTGGTTCTGGTTCTGGGAAGCGGAGCCTTCGGAGCCGGCTGATGCCATGAGCTCATCCTCCCCGGACAGTGCCGTGAAAACACTGGGACCCCCCGCACACCCGTCAGAGCCCGCGTACCCTTGCTGCCTTCCGGCCCTGGGGGGGTTGGCGGGATTAACGCCGTGCGGGGGGTCAGGGGCCTAGTCTAGCCAGCCTTGCGGGTGCTATCGACGCCGGCGCGCGAGCGGTTGATTGCCGGTAAGATATCCGGCGGAGGATTCGCCTAGTGGCCTAGGGCGCACGCTTGGAAAGCGTGTTGGGGAAACCCTCGCGAGTTCGAATCTCGCATCCTCCGCGAGGCGGCTCATGCTGCTTGCTGGCCCGCGGCCAGCCGCGCCGGTGCCCGTAGTATCTGCCCGGGGGTACGAACCCCCGGACCCCCACGACCCCTGGCTGAGGTTTCAGCCTTGCTGCGCCATGACCGCAGCATCCGCCCGGACGGCTGCGGCTGCGGCTGCGGCTGCGGAACGGGCATAACGGGCAGTTGTTGTGGTGGATTCGGGCCTTGCGGTGGTTTTGGGGTACCCCGATGCACCAAAGTAACCGCAAGGCCCGAATCAACCGCACGAGCACGGCGGAGGCCATGCCGCAGGTAGGCCGTCCAACCCATTCACTGCCTGATATGCCCGTTTGCGGGAGCATGATCCAGTGCCGGCGTTGGGCCGCGGGGAGCTGGCCGTTGACCGCGGACGGTGGTTCGGGGATTTTACGTATATGCCCCTTATGGAGCCATGCGCCTCATGAGACCACGGAGCATCGGGTTCGGTATCGCCGTGGGCTTCGTGGCCGTGCTGGGCTTCGCGTCCCCGGCCCGGGCGAGCATCGGGGTCGGGGTGCAGGCCGATCCGGTCCGGCTCGGCGTCACGGCGCATCCCGGCGGCAGCTATAGCCTTCCGTCCCTGTTCGTGGTCAACACCGGCACCGAGCCGGAGGCGATAAGCGTCCAGGTCAAGCGGCTGTCGAGCGGACCGGGACAGGCGATACCGGCATCCTGGATCCGGATCGGAAGCATCGGCGAGCAGATCCAGCCTCGTCAGCAGGTGCTCATTCCGCTCCAGCTCAGCACCCCCGGCGACGCCAGGCCGGGCAGCTACCGCAGCGACATCGTGGTCACCGGGTCCAGCGCCGCCGCTGGATCCGCCGCGGGCGGCGTGCGCTTCGGCGCGGCGGCGGCGACCGGGCTCGAGTTCAAGATCGTGCCAGGCGCGACTTCGTCGGGCTGGCTCGGGCTGCCGGCCTGGAAGTGGTGGCTGAGCGCCCTGGTGGTGCTGCTCGCGCTGGTGGTCTTCGGCATCCGGCACACCGGGCTGCGGGTGCGGATCGAAACCAAGTCGACTGGAGGACGGTATGGGGCGTAGCGCCCTGATCGTGGTCGCGGCCGTACTGGTCATCTTGTTCCTGTTCACCAGGGGGTCCAACGGGAGCGGTAACCAGGACGGGTCGTCATCGTCAAGCAGCTCGCAGGTCACCGGGCACCTCAGCGTCGTGCCGACCATCCGGTCGATCACGGTGTCGCCGGGTTCGGTGACCTTCCACGACTGCACCGGCGGCAACGGCGCCACCAACTCGACACAGCAGGCGCTGGGTTATCCCAACGGAAGCTGCACGGTGGGCGCGCAGCAAGTAGGCCAGAGCTTCCCGATCACGATCAGCTACACCGGCCTGCCCGGGACGGTCGAGGTCAACGCCTCGAACGCGGCACCCGCCGACGGCGGCACCGGATGGAGCCTGTGCAGTCCGCCGGGCCAGGGCCAGCCAAACTGCACCGGTGGACTGGGGCTGCCCGGTAAGGATCAGTACACCGTCTCGAACTTCGGTCAGGCGGTGGCCAACGCGAACCTCCTCACCGACAGCGCCGCGTGCGACAAGGAGTTCGACCAGGGCCCCGGCGGCGGCTGCTCGGCGTCACCGGCGGAATTCCAGAGCGAGACCCAGCACGAAGGCCTCACGCTGACCGGCCCGAACACCTGGGACGACCACTCGACGTCGTGGACCATGACCATCACCTGGACAGCGGTAGGGGCCCAGTCTTTATCTGGGGGCCAACCCCAGACCCCGGTCGGCTACGCATCCCGCCGTCAAGTGTCAGCCGGCCCGGAGACCCTCCGGCATCGGCTGATGTCGGTCAGGGCGCGCGCGGGGTGGGCTGGTGGCTGGCAGGGGACCGGCTACCTGCGCGGGGCGGGCTTCGCCGATGGCTTCGCTGATGGCTTGGCGGAGGGCTTGAGGGCGGGCTTGGGCGGGTGGGTTTTCTGGGCGGCGGCCTTCTTGGCGGCGCTGGCGGCGTTCGCGTTGGCGGTCGCGGCCTGCTGGGCCAGTTGCGGGGTCATCCAGATGAGCATGGGCTTCAGGGCGTTGCGCCATACCGAGCCGGTGTGACCGCCGGGAATGATATCCAGCGGCACGTTCACCTGCCGGATACTGAGCAGTTGCTGGAAGCGCTGCGCGGCCACTACGTCGCCCCTGTCGCTGGACCCGGCCGCGAACCAGAACTGGGGTGGGAAGACGCCGACCGGCATCTGGGTGACATAGTCCTGCGGCGAATTCCTGACGGCCAGCGCCGGGTTGCCCTTGAACACGTAGACCTTCACCGGCCGGGCGCCGGGCTTGTTGCCGAGCGGCACCTGGCTGGCGACCGGCGCGAAGTAGCCGCTCAGGATGCCCGCGTATCCGTAGCCTCCCGGGACGTTCAGCGCGATGTTGGCGGCGCAGTATCCGCCCTCGGAGTAGCCGGCGATGCCCCAGGCGCGGCCGGGCGGCTGAATGCGGGGCACCAGGTGTGCGATCTCAACCGGAACTTCCTTGGCGACGAACGTCATGTCCTGGATGCCGCCGGGGTTGTTCAGGCACTGGAGGGAGTAGCGCTCGCCTCCGTCGGTGTCGGGCATGACCAGCACCGCCGGTTGCGCCTGGTGGGCGGCGAGCAGGCCCAGGAACGTGGGGATGACGTTCAGCACGTTTACCCAGGCCGACGGCGAGCCCGGCGAGCCGTGCAGAAGCTCTATGACCGGGAACCGGTAGTGCGCGTACGCCTTCTGGAAGTACTGCGGCGGAAGGTAGACGTACACGTCCCGGGTGATATGGGTCTGCGGACCGGTGACCGTGGTATGGAACTGGACGCCCACCACGGCGTCCTCGGCGGCATTGGTGTCGCGGTTCAGGTCCTGCTGGAGATGCTTGCTGGCGTCGAGGCCGCCCGACGAGTACTTCGGGAAACCGGTGGTTCCCTGACCGCTGACGTCATTGATCATCGCCCCCCAGCTCTGGTAATAGTCGTAGTACTTGTTGACCGCTGCGATCCCGAACACCATTGCGGGAATGAACGCCAGGCAGGCGGCAAACACCCGGAACACGGCCTGCTTGGCCGTTGCGACCCAGAACAGCAGCCCCGCGAATGCCACGATGAGAATCAGGAAAAACCCGGTTCCCTGCGGCTCAAACACTCAACGCTCCTATCCGCTGTCTGGTCGCCGGATCGCTGCTTCGGTCGTGGCGGGTCCTCGGCAGAGACGGACCACACCACTAACGCACAGCAACTGATTCAGGTTCCAGTGAACGCGCGCCAGAACGCAGCGCCGCCCCCGTCGAGCGGTTCGGGCCTAGTCTATGCGGTGGAGGTGGGATTTGAACCCACGGAGGGGTTGCCCCCTCACACGCTTTCGAGGCGTGCGCCCTCGGCCACTAGGCGACTCCACCGTGGGCGATCCTACCTGATCCTGCGGGCGGCGAAGAAGTCTCGCAGCAGTGTGCCGCATTCGGCGGCGAGCACGCCGCCAATGACCTCCGGGCGGTGGTTCAGCCGGGAGTCCCGCACCACATCCCACAGCGAGCCGACCGCACCAGCCTTCGGATCCTCCGCGCCGTAGACCAGCCGGTCCAGCCGGGCGGCCGTCACGGCTCCCGCGCACATCGTGCAGGGCTCGAGCGTGACGACCAGGGTGAGGCCGTCCAGCCGCCAGGTCGCCTGGCGGGGCGCCGCCGCGGCCCGGATCGCGACGATCTCGGCATGCGCGGTCGGATCGCCGTCCGTCTCACGGCGGTTGTGCCCGCGCGCGACGACCGCTCCCGCCTGGTCGATGATGACCGCGCCCACCGGCACATCGTCACCGGATCGGGCGGCCTCGGCCAGCGCCAGCCGCATCGCGGGCTCGAACGCGGCCGCATACCCGCATCCTGCACCGCTCATCGCAATAACGGCCCGAGCGCCACGTCGAGGGCGCGCTCCACCGCGTCGCCGAACCTGAGCCGGTCCGCGATGCCGGCCACCGCGTCCTCCGGGTACAGGTCGAGGTCGGCCGACATCGCGCCGAGTTCCATCTCGTCGAGTCCCAGATCGGC
>JAFARZ010000136.1 GCA_019245115.1 Streptosporangiaceae bacterium
CTGCAACGCCGAATCGGGGTCGCGGGCCATCAGGTCGGCCAGCGAGATGTGCACCAGCGCGGTCAGCGGCTTACCGCCCTTACCCGCCAGCCCGCCGCCGGCCAGCAGCCGTTTCATGGCTTCGTGGAGGGCGTCGTGGTAGCGCTCGGGATGCGAGCGCAGGTCCTCCTCGCCCGCCGGGCCAGCCAGGGCGTCCAGGACCGCGCGGACTACCACGGCGCAGTCCGGGGACAACTCGCCCGCCAGGACCCCGGCGCCGTCGAAGGTCAGGTGCAGCCGAAGCGACCGGTCCGCCAGCTTCCCCTCATCAGGATCCGGCGGCGCCAGCCGGGCCGCGATCTCGGCGGCGATCCGGGCCAGCCCCTCCAGGTCCGCGCCCATCCGCGCGGCGGCGACCAGGATCGCGTCCGCGTCCTGCTCACACCCCTCGGGCAGCTTATCGGTCCACGCGCAGACCGCGCGGGCCCACGACTCGCTGAGCACCCCCTCGACCAGGGCATCGATCACGCCCGGGTGCTGGCCGGCCCGCCGGGCCCACGCCTTGTGCGCGGATCCCGCCGCCTTGGTCACCCTGGTCTGGGTGACGAACCACCGCGGCATCCCCCGCACCGCGTACTGGTGGTAGGTCAGCGCGGCGGTGAACGCGCTGACCGCCCGGCCCCGCACCGCCGCCTGCACCGCGTCGACGTGCTCCATCACCCGCAGCACCTCGGCCTGCACCTCACCGGGCATATCCGCGTACTCGACGGCCGCCAGGTAGCCCATCGCGGACCGCAGCACCCCCAGCGCATCCCCGGTGCTGGCGAACTCGCCTGCGGCCACCGTCATCACCCCTCCCCTGGCTGGCGATCCCCCGATTCAAACTTAGTTCGATTTTAGCATGTGCTACTGACATTGTTTCGCTGGTTCCCCGGCGTGTCGCGGCGGGCAGCCGAGAGTCACAAATGGTGAAATATCCGGCACAGGCGACGACGAATGATGATTGCGGAGCCCTGAGGAAGGCGTGGTACGCGGTCAGGAACTCGGCGACCTGGTCCGGACCAGCGCCTCGCTGTACGCCAAGTTCGGGCTGCGCAACGCTCCGGCCGTGTATCCCAGCGGCCACCACCTGGAACCCACGGCCGTCGCGAACGCGGTCGAGAAGGTGCACCGCGCGGCGGTCGCGCTGGAATGGCTGGACCGCATGACCCGGGGCTTACCCAGTCCAAGCCCGACGCCGAAGGACTTTCAATCGCCGGGGCATCCAGGCAAGGATGATCGCCGGAGAACGGGGCCTCGCCGACCGACTCCACTGGCGGGTGGAGCTGTTACGAGCTGGCGCGGCTGGGCGGTTCCGCCGCAACTGTCGCCTTCGGCTGCGGCACCCTTGTCCGCGGCTTGTCAGCGGCTGAGGAACAGCCAAGCCCAGGAGCCTGGCAGCCGGGCTTCCGAGTCGTCGCCGGAAACCGCTTCCCCGTGTGCGTGCTGCGAGCGCCGTCGCCATAGCGGTACCCAGAGGTTCCAGTGTCCTAATCGAACTGGTCGGGGTGAGGGTCGCTGTTGCGCAGGCGGGAGCCGCTGAAGTGGACGCTCGAGTTCGCCACCTGGCGCCAGAACGGCCAGATGGATGGCGTTATCCGAAGCTCGATCCGGGCCCTGGCATGCCTGCCCACGAGGTCCTCCACGATCACCTGCTCGATCGCTTCCACCTGCTCCTCGGCCACCCAATAGCCGCCCACCTCATGGGGCCGGAACGCCTCGGACGGCATCCGGTAGGCGTAGAGGCGGCACGCCTGCATGCGGCTCAGCCAGCCGCTCTCCATGACATGAACCCGGCCGACGGCGCTTTGCCCGAAGAATCGTTCGCGATCCTCCGGTGTGGTGGCCGGCCCCGGCCAGACGCATCCTCGCGGACAGTCTCGCGGAAACCAGAACATCGGCGCATGCCGCGTGTCAACCGCCCATACCACCGGCGGCGCGTCCGGGTTCGTGACGGGCGTCCGCGGCCGGAACCGGCACAGGGATGGATTTTCGCTAAAGTGCCACAGGGCGAACGGGCCTTCCCCCTCATAGGGGGGCGCCGGCTCACGGGCCATGATCCAGAACCCGGGTCAGCAGGGCTGGGTCCACGTTGCCGCCCGACAGCACGGCGACCCGGGTCGCGGCCGGGGGCAGTTCGCCGGCGCGGAACAGACAGGCGGCGACGGCGGCCGCGCCGCCCGGCTCGGCGATCAGCCTCGCTTCGAGGGCGAGCCGACGGATCGCGGCCAGCATTTCTTCCTCAGAGACGGTGACGATGTCGGTGACGTATTTCCGGATATGCGCGAAGGGGAGCACACCGATCTGTTCCACCCGCAGCGCATCCGCCACCGTCCGCTGGACCTCCGCCGCGGGCCACGCCAGCCGTTGACCTCGGTGCAGGGAATCCCTGGCATCGGCGGCGAGTTCGGGTTCCACGCCGATGACCGTGGCCTGCGGACGACGGGATTTGATCGCCGCCGCGATCCCGGAGATCAGGCCGCCGCCGCTGATCGGCACCAGCAAGAGATCGACGTCTGGGCAGTCCGCCACTATCTCCAGGCCGATAGTGCCCTGCCCGGCGATCACCCGGCGATCGTCGAACGGCGGCACGAGCAGGTAGCCATGCTTGGCGACAAGCTCATCCGTGGCGGCGACGCGGGCCGCGAGTGTGGGCGCCACCATTACCAGTTCCGCGCCGTAGCGGGCGATCGCGTCGGTCTTGGTCCGCGGTGCGTTGTCCGGCACGACCACGACCGCGCGGACCCCGAGCTTCGCCGCGGCGTACGCGACCGCGTGTCCGTGATTGCCACTGGAGTGTGCCACGACGCCGTGCCGGGTGGCGCGATCCAGATCGGCGGTGATAGCCGCGTAGGCACCGCGCAGCTTGAACGCCCCGGTCGGCTGCAGTGACTCCGGCTTGATCAGCAGGAGGGGTTCGATCCCCGGGAAAGGCACGAGGGGAGTGCGCACCACCACACCGTCAAGCCGCCGCTCCGCGTCGATTATTTCCGCGTCCGAAACCGTATCACTCATGCCCGTTCAGCCCTCCCGTTATCGTGACGCGCACCCGTCTGACAGGCCGCGCGGTGGTAACAGATCGCAAGCAAGTGTTATCTGGGATCGCATATTGCAGTACGATTCAATCGCCTAATTTCCAGAAATCTAGGCAGAAAGTACTCGTTGAGCGCCAAACTAGAGGGATACCTGACCGGAGGCTCAGGCGACACAGTCGGAGGAGACTGAACGTGGACGGCAACAACGAGCGCTTGCTCACGCCGGGAGAGGTGGCTGCACTATTCCGGGTGGACCCGAAGACCGTCACCCGGTGGGCGGCCTCTGGGCGGATCACCAGTATCCGCACTCCTGGCGGGCACCGGCGGTTCCGCGAATCCGAGGTGCGTGCGTTGCTCCGCGGCGACGCCGAACCTGCACCGCAAGGCCACCCGGCGGCCTTACAGCCGAAACCGTAGAACTGGCCGCCGCGGGCTGACAAGCCCCGGCGGCCAAATTGCATCCTCAGACGGTCCGGGGAGTGGAGCGAGCTTCGCGGAGGTCCGGTGACCACAGTGGCAAGCGCGGCGAGCGAAGCGAGCTTCGCGATCGCCTGGGCCGCGAAGGCCCGAAGGGTCTTCCGACCAGGCGACACTAGCGGCGAGAAGCGTCGCAGGCGGGGGTCCGGGGGTTGGTTTATACCCCCGGGGAAAACACAGCGCGGAGGAAAACACAGGATAACCCCTCATCACCCTCGGCCCAGCCAGCTTCGCCGTTCGTCCTGGCGAACTCGAGGAACTCCTGACGAAGCGCCTCATCGTCCTGCCGCCAGCGATCGCGGCGACGCTCGGCCTCCTCCGGGGTGACTGCCTGAGCGGCCAGCCGCGCATAGTCGGCATCTTGCGGACCAATCTCCACGTAGGCATCGCCGAGCATGCGCCCGTCGTTGCCGATAGCGGTCTGCGGGACCCTCAGGTTCCCGTTCGGTAGTCGAATGACAAACATCGCACGATCACCCTAGATGTCGTAGCGCCGGTTGAAGTAGAGCATCACCCGAAGTGCCGTTCGTGTCTCCCCGCTCAGCATGTCGACCAACGCTGGTCGCTGCCTCGACGCGATCGCGGCGAACGCGTCGGCGAAGAACTCTTTGCGTCCGAGCCCAGCAGGCTGTCGGTGGAAGTCGCTGGCGAGATGCGGCAGGCATTGTTCGTAAAGCGCACGGAACTGCGCGGAGTCGGATTGCCACTTGCCGGGCGGGCTGTCGAGGTCGTCGAGCGCATGCCCGATTTCGTGACACATCACGTCTGGTGTCGGCGATGGCTGCGAGCCAACAACGATCTTACGCTCGCCGTACGCGCCTGCGCAGGCGTCCCACGAGGCCCGGCCCGAGGGAAGCTGGACGCCGCGCAGGCCGGTCATTTCGTCAAGTTCCGGTACACCGCCCGGCCCGAGGTAGATCGCGTCAAGGCCGTCGGTCAGCTGCTCCTTGATGCGCTCGGGAAGCTCCGCCAGCCGATCCACAGCGGCGACGACCTCCGGCGGCGGCGGGTTAGCCGCATCCCACTGACGCCACAGAATGCGCTCGATCGATCCGCAGTGCCGCCGGCCGTCCGCGGCGGGCGATCTGCCCGGCGAACGCGGCGCCGTGAACGGCAGGCGAGCGCGGACGTCCGCGGGCGCGGAGCGCCGCGCGGGACGGTCAGCAGTCCGCTGCAGGTCCGCGTTCAGCGGCCTCTCCGCGCTCCTCCCGCGGACAGAAGCGCTGATGACCTCGGCGCGGCCGGGGGGCGCCTCGGCCTCGCGCGGAACCGGTACACCCGGATCCTCTCGTACCCGGGCTCGTGCCGATCCCGCCCGTACCGCGGGCGCACCCGGCCGGGAGGATCGGGCCGGCCGGGAAACCGCCGGACTCGCCGGCGCCCAGCCGCTGGGTCGCGCCGCTTCGGTTTGCCCGGTAACTGACAAGGGGTCAGCGAGCAACGGTGCTGAGTCCCGGCGATGCCGTCCGGCGGAGGCAACCGAGCCCGGCGAACCGTCAGGCACGGCTGATCCGTGACCGCCCTGACCGGGCGAGCCCGGCTGGCTGGCCGGCGCCGGGGGCCGGCGACCCGGACCGAGCAGGCGAGTAAGACGGCGGACGCGGTCCACAATCCATAGCCGCATACGCAGTGCTCCTACTCCTTGCCTTCCTTTCAGCGTATGCCCAGATCGCACGCCACGTCACCCGATGTCACCGATTACTGCAAGTATTCGCCGACTGGGCAGTCATCCCCCAAAACTTGATCAATTCGGGCACGCGCCGTGGTCCCGTAAGGTTAGGCTTCCCGCATGTTGCTGGCCAGCGCTCTGGTTGCCCTATTCCTAGGGGGCTTCTGGTTGTATTGCCTGACCGACGCAATACTCACACCCGCATCGGAGTGTCGTGGGATGCCCAGACCGGCCTGGATCATCGTGATCGCGGTCACGTTCATCGGCGGCGCCGTCGCGTGGCTCATCGTCCGGCAGCCCGCGCGTCCCGCGCCCGCACGGCTGACCCGCTGGGACGGCGCGGACGCCCTCGATGAGGATCTCTACCTGGACAGCCTCCGCTGGACCGACGCTGACGACGCGGTCGCCCGCCACCCAGCCGGCCGGGCACGAGCGGCCGAGGGGACACGGCACCCCAAGGGCCCGGACGACGATCCCGACTTCCTGCGCGCACTCGACCAGGTCATCCGCCGCGCCGACGAAGAGATTTAGATCGAGCTGTGTTTTTCTGGGGGGTAAAAACCAACCCCCCAGACCCCCCGGTCGGCGACGCTTCCCGCCGTTAGTGTCACCTGCCCGGAAGGCCTGGAGGCCTTCGCGGGCAGGCGACCGCGAAGCTCGCTTTGCTCGCCGCGTTTCAATTAACGCCGGCGTAGGAGTGCAGGCCGGCGATGAAGATCTGCACCACCAGGATGTTGAACGTCAGGCTGGCGAATCCCAGCAACTGGACGTAGTGCGCCCGGCGGCCGCGCCAGCCTGCCGTGGCTCGGGCGTGCAGGAACGCGGCGTAGATGACCCAGGTGATGAACGCCCAGGTCTCGACCGGGTCCCAGCCCCAGTAGCGACCCCAGGCCTGGTCGGCCCAGATCGCGCCGGCGATCACGCCGAACGTCCAGATCGGGAAGCCGAACACGACCGTACGGTAGGCCAGCCGGTCGAGTTGCTCCAGCGTCGGCAGCCGGCGCACGATCCCGTTGCTCGGCACCGGCCGGCCGGCCGCCGCGCGCCGGTTGTACCGGTCCACCACGAGATAGACGACGCCGAGGACGGTGGACACGAAGAACACCCCGGTCGCGACGGTCATGGCCGTGACATGGATGCTCAGCCAGTAGGACTGGAGCGCCGGGACGAGATCCCCGGCCGGCGTGAAGATGAGAGTCTCGGTCAGACCGAGCGTGATCACCACCGCGCCCATCACGAAGACACCCAGCGACCAGGCCCGGTAGCGGACCATGACGCCCAGGAAGAAGATCGCGGCGAAACAGGTCAGCGCGGTCAGGAATTCGTACATGTTGCCCCACGGGGCGCGGTGCACCGCCAGGCCGCGGGTGACGACCGCCACCGCGTGGGCGACGACAGCGGCCGCGCTGAGCGCCATGGCGGCTCGCACCCAGGCGTCCGCTTGGAACAGCGCTCGCAACGCGGGCACCGCCAGCTCGGGCATCGAGTCCGCCGCCGTCTTGTCCTGGCCAGCATCGGCGGACGACGTGCCAGCCGCCGCGCCTACGGTGGCCAGGGCCGGCTGCTTCGCCGCGGTGACCGCGACGACGGCGCGGCGCGGGCGGCCGAAGGCGAAGTCGCCAGCGAACGTCAGAACGGCCAGCGAGTAGATGACCAACGCCGCGATCAGGAAGTCATTGCTGACGTGACCCAGGGCAAGGTTGACGGGCATGGTTACTCAGTCTCCGTATCTTGCTGGGAGGATTCCCGCTGGTGTGCCGACTTAAGTTCAGCGGCCAGGGAGGCGAACTCGGCTTCGAAGCCGCCGCTGGCGTCGGTCCGGGCGAGGCCGCCGACCTGAACGACAGAGCCGCGGACCCGGACGAACACGCGCCTGCGCCGCACCAGGAACGAGAGCAGCAACCCGGCCAGCGCGGCCATGCCGCAGATGAGCGCGGGGACCTGACCGGGATCGTGGGTGATCGCCAGGCTGGCCCACTGCTGGACGCCGACGAAGGTGATGCTGCCCCGCCCGCCGGGCAGATGCAGCGTCTGGCCGGGCTGGAGCAGCTGCGGCGAGGCCGTCAGCTGGTGCATCCGGGTCGTGTCGAGCTGGTAGATCGACTGCGAGATCCCGGAATTCATACCGAGGTCGCCGACATAGGCGATCAGGCTGACCATCGGCCGGTCGGGAGCGGGGAAAATGGACGCCAGCGTGCCGCTGACGTCGATGGCGGTCGGCACGAACACTCCGCTGAAGCCGAGCTGTTCGGGCTGGGCGTCCGTGGCCTTGATCACTCCCTGGGACAGGAGGTTCGCCGCGCTTCCGTTGAGGAACGCGGTCGCCTGGTCGTACACCACGTGCCCGCGGGCATCGGTGACACGGAACACCGGAGCGTAGCCATGCCCGATCAGGTAGACGTTGGCGCCGTCGATGTTCAGCGGGTGGTTGACCTGGATGTCAAAGGTGCGGGAAGGCCCGCCGGGATGCGCGGTATAGGTCACATGGGCGTCGAACGCAGCGGGTTGCCCTTGCTGTGGTCCCGAGGAGATATAGCTGGCGTTGAACTTGTCCAGCGTTATCGTGAACGGCGGCAGGCCGGTTCCGGTCACCAGCCGACCCGGACGGAACACGTCGAGATCGGACGTGGTATTCGCGAACGTACCCTTCTCCACGAGCAGCCGGTCTGCCTTGTAGCCGAACAGCCCGCCCAGCGCCACCGAGATCAGCACGCCCAGCAAAGCGAGGTGGAACAGCAGGTTGCCGGCTTCGCGCAGGTACCCCTTCTCGCTGGAGATCCAGTCGCCCTCCTGGCGTAGCCGGAAGCCGTGGCCCGCCAGCACCCGCGAAGCCACCTCGAGCGCGGGCTCCGGGGCGAGAGCGGTGCTGTATTCGGCGGACTGCGGCAGCTTGTTCAGGTGCCGGGGCGCCCGGGGCGGCCGGGCGCGGGCCGAGCCGGCCAGCCGGAACGTCCGCGGCACCACGCAGCCGACCAGCGAGGTGAACAGCAGCAAGTAGATGGCCGCGAACCACGGCGCGGCGAAGACGTTGAACAGGCCCAGGTGGTTCAGGAACGGGGCCAGCGATGGATGGGACTTGTAGTACTGGGCAACGCCGCCCGGATCCACGCCCTCCTGCGGCAGCATCGACCCGGGGATGCTGCCCAGCGCCAGCAGGAACAGCAGGATCAGCGCGATCCGCATCGAGGTGAGCTGACGCCACGCCCAGCGCAGCCAGTCACCGGCCCCGTGCGCGGTCGCCGGAGCCGGCCTGGACTGTTCTGAAGCCGCTTCAGCGGGAAAACCGTCCTGATCCACAGGGGGGGTCCGGAGTTCGGTCATGCGCTCGTCCTGGTGACGTCGGACAAGATAGCGGTCAGCTCCGGATAGGTCGTCTGGCCGAATACCGCCCCGGCGATGTGCCCGGTCTTGTCGATCACCACCGTGGTCGGCGTGCTCGCGATCGGGACCACCGAGCTGAAGTCCAGCGTGATCGTGTCGTCCGGGTCGCTCACGCTCGGGTAGCTGATCCCGTGGGTACGGTCGAACGCTTCCGCGCTGACCACGGTGTCCCGCACGTCCACGCCGAGGAAGGAAACGCTCTGGTACTGCTGGGCCACGACCGCCAGCGTGGACGCTTCGGACCGGCACGGCGGGCACCAGGAACCCCAGAAGTTGACGACCACGACCTTGCCACGGTAGGCAGAAAACCGCAGTGGCGTGCCGCTGAGCGTGGTGCCGGAGAAGTCCGGCGCCGCGGCGCGATGACCGGCCCCATACAGCACAGCGTTACTGTTGCCGTCCACGTAGGTCACACCGTTGCCGCCACCGCCGCCGAAGCCGGTCACCAGCAGCACGACTGCCAGCACGCCGACGCACGCGGTCGCGGCCAGATAGACCACACGGCGGTTACGCTTCGGCACTTTGGACACCTACAGGAGACTCCTACAGGGGGTAGTACACCCCTATTGTGCCGCATCCGTGTCGCCGACCGGGCGGCGGGTCGGGCCCGGGGTCCGGATGGCCACGGTCCGGGACGGGAGGTTGCTGTACGGCACCACGTAGGAGACCCCGCTGAGCCGGTCTCCGGAGAAGGTGAAGCTGGTTACGCTGCCCAGCGCGCACTCCCGCATGGCCGGGTTGTGCCACAGCCTCCGGCCTTCGGCGTGCCGCCGGGTGATCCAGATCGGCAGCTGGTGGCTGACGCACACCGCCTCACGTCCTGCCGCGGCCTCCCGGGCGGCGGCCAGCATGGCGCCCATCCGGTCGACCACCTCGTGGTATGGCTCGCCCCAGGACGGCTTGAACGGGTTGATGAGGGCCGGCCAATGCTGGGGACGGCGCAGCGAGCCATCGCCGACGCCGAACTTCATCCCCTCGAAGTGGTTCCACGGCTCGATCAGGCGCTGGTCGGTGACGATCTCCAGACTCAGCCGCCGAGCCACCGGCGTGGCGGTTTCCACCGCGCGTTCAAGCGGAGAAGAGAAAAGAGATACCACCGCCCGTTCGGCGAAAAAGTCGGCGGCAGCGGCCGCCATCGTGAGCCCTTTCGCGGACAGGTGGTAATCAGGCAGTCGCCCATAGACAACGCCGCGTGGATTTTCTACCTCACCGTGCCTTAGCAGGTGGACGATTGTCGTGTCTGACATGGCGCGGTCAGCTTACCCGTCCGAGCTTGGCGGTCAGGCCAGGATCTCCAGGTAGCGGCGGCGCTCGCCGGCCACCTCGCGGATCCGGTTGAGCCTGGCCTCGACATCCGCTGGATCGAGCGAGTCGAGCGCCGTCCAGCCGGCCGCGGCGCTGCCGAGCGCGTCGGACTCCGCGGTGCCGGACGGCCGGGGCGCTAAATTGCTGCCGTAGAGAGCCTCGCGGATCCTGGCCGCGACATGGCCTGGGTTGTAGCGCACGACCCAGGCGGGAAACCGCAGCACACGGTAGCCGTCGAGTTGCACGTCGATGTCCCGCTCCATGTCGTCCCAATGCTGCAATGGGTCCATGTGCTGGGCACCGTCGATCTCGACCACGACCTTCTGTTCCTCCCAGACGGCGTCGAGGTACCGGTTCCCGCGCCGACGCTGGCGGTCGGGCTCGGGAAGCTTGTTCGGCCGTATCACCAACCGGGTGAAATCGAGCTCGGAAAGCGCCTGGGCCCCGCCCGCGATGTCGCCGAGCGTGTCGAGGATGAGCCTGCGCCGATGAAGACGCTGGTTCGCGGTTACGATCAGCTCGAGGTGTTCGACGCGGACCAGCCGCTGCTGGACACCTGCCGCCAGGATGGCCTGGGCGCCCCGATCGGTCGCCATCCAGGACGCCGCGTCCACCAGCGATCTTGCGATCCGCGTCCTCGGCGGCCGCTTCACCGGATGAATGGTGTCGGGTCCAATTACTCGTGAGTAATGGACCACAATTGGCAAATTGGGCCGTTCCTTCTTTGGCGACCATTTCGCGGGAACGAGCAAGTGGACCGGCCGTTCAGCAACGCTGTAGCGATCAGCGAAACCCTTGAGACCGTCCATGGCCGCAGCTGTTAGACCAGCGAGCGCCGCGCCAGTTCCTGCCCAAATTGCCGCCATTCGCAGGCACTGCGTCTCGGTCATCGGTCCAGAATGCGCCACCACAATGCCGCGGCATGGCTGCTGCCAGCGCCCGCTGGCCACTTGCCAGCGAAGTGCCCCGCGCGACAAGTACCGAAGCGCGGATTCGACATCAAGCACATGGTCCTGCTCTGCGAGCAGGTCAACTAGTCCACAGGGGTAGCCGGTCATGCAGACGACGATGACCGGTGGAGGCGCATGTCGTCATGCGTCATTCACATCCTGTGGATAAGTTGTAAACAACCCCCCAGCCTGTGGATAACTATTTGCATCCTGGGCTCCGGTACGGCACAATTCGCCGCTTCACCCAAGCGGCCGACACAAATGTCGGTCACACCCATGAGTCCACCTCAATGTCCGGCGTTTGGGTCGCTATAACAGCCAGAACCCCTGGACATTTCAGTGCACAGCACGCACGTATCCGGAAATGTCGGATATGCGCGGGTGGGTGGGGAGCTGCGGTGGGTGGGGTGGCGGAAGGTGGCACATCCCGGAGGTGGCATCCCCCGAGGTGGCGCATCCCGGACCGGAGGACGCACGTGACGGAAGGTGAGTGCTGTGAGGTTAGAACGTTGCAAGCGGGGGAGGCGTCGCGGGCGGTGCGTGTCCCGGAGGAGGGGGATTAGGCGTTGAGGGTGGCGGCCGCTGCCGCGGCGGCGGAGGGCAGGGCGGCTGCTATGCGGGACAGTGCCTCGTCGTCGTGGGCGGCCGAGAGGAACCATGCTTCGAAGCCGGACGGGGGCAAGTAGACGCCACCGGAAAGCATCGCGTGGAAGAACGCGGCGTACGCGTCGCGCGACTGACCCTTCGCGTCGTCGAACGACAACACGGGATCAGCACGGCCAAGGAAGACGGAGAACAGGTTCCCGGCCGAAGACAGCCAGAACGGGACGCCGGCCGTGGTCAACGCCGAGGAAACCAGCGATGACACCGTCTTCGCGGCGGAGTCCACGGCCGCGTATACGTCCGGCGTACACGCCCGCAACGTAGCCAGCCCGGCGGCGACCGCCAGCGGGTTGCCGGACAGCGTCCCGGCCTGGTACACCGGACCGGCCGGCGCCAGCCGTGACATCACATCGGAACGCCCGCCGAACGCGGCACACGGCAGCCCGCCGCCCATCACCTTGCCGAACGTCATGAGGTCGCCGCGCACGCCGTCCACTCCGAACCACCCGGCCGGGGTCACGCGGAAGCCGGTGAGCACCTCGTCCATGATCAGCAGCGCGCCCGCGCCGTCGCACAGCGAGCGGAGCAGCTCGTTGAACCCGGCCGCGGGCGGCACCACACCCATGTTGGCCGGGCACGCCTCGGTGATGACGCAGGCGATCTCGTCGCCGCGGGCGGCGAACAGCTCCCGGACGGCGTCCGCGTCGTTGTACGGCAGCACGACCGTGTCCGCGGCCGACGCGCCGGTAACCCCCGGCGTGTCAGGGAGCCCGAACGTCGCGACCCCCGACCCGGCGGCTACCAGCAGCGCGTCGACATGGCCGTGGTAGCACCCGGCGAACTTCACGACCAGCGACCGGCCGGTGTAGCCGCGGGCCAGGCGCAGCGCGGACATCGTCGCCTCGGTGCCCGAGTTGACCAGCCGGACCTGCTCGACGGGGGCCCGCGCGATGACCTCCGCCGCGAGCTCGACCTCGCCCGCCGTGGCCGCGCCGAACGACGTCCCGTTCGCCAGCGCCCTCGACACCGCGGTCACGACCGCCGGGTGCGCGTGCCCGAGGATCATCGGCCCCCAGGAGCACACCAGGTCGACGTACTCCCTGCCGTCGACGTCGAACAGGTACGGGCCGAGACCCCGCTCGATGAACCTGGGCGTCCCGCCTACCGGGCCGAACGCCCGGACCGGGGAGTTGACGCCGCCCGGTGTTACCTCAAGCGCGCGGGCGAACAGTTCGGCGGAACGGTCGGTCATGGCTAGCTGCCTTCTTCCTCGCAGGCGTCAAGCAGGAACTCCAGCAGGCGCAGCGCGTCAGGCAGCGGCTGTCCCTCGGCCTGCCGCACCCAGCGTACGTCCTGGCCGTCGCCGTACCGGGACGGCGGGGCGAGCACGTAGCTGTCGCGGCAGTGCCAGCGCAGCGCCTCCGCCTCGCCGGACATGTCAGGCGAGGAGTCCAGCCCGCAGGACCACCATTCGTCCTCGTCGGCGGGCGCGCCCCTGGTCGCCACGAAGAACAGCATCCGGTCGGCGCCCTGGACGGCGACCGGCCCGGTCGGCACGCCGGCCGCCGCCATCGCCGACAGCGCCGTCGCGCCGGCTACCGCCGGCACGTCCAGAACGTCAAAAACCCGCCCGGTGACGAGTATCACGTTCGCCTCCGGACGGGCTTCCCACCACTGCCTGATCGTCTCGCCGTCCACCGTCGCCTGCATTTGCCAGGTCGGCGATACCGGATGGGCCCCTGGC
>JAFARZ010000177.1 GCA_019245115.1 Streptosporangiaceae bacterium
ACCGGTCTCGGCGGGATGTCGGGATCTGCGGGTCCGGTGCGTTCCCACCGGTAAGGCCCGTCTTGGGGGCCGTGGGCGGGGTGGATGCCGGCCTGCTCCAGGAGTTGCCGAACAAATGCACCACGTTCCGCGCGGTGGTCATCGAGGGTTTTGTTGGACCACTTGCGCGACACCAGCACGCGGCGCCCGGCGATGCCGAGGTGTTCAGGCCGGTGGGCTTTGCCCTTGCACCGCCCCGGCGTGGTGGAATGCCGCGCACCGTGAGGCTGGATGCCGTACAGCAGCCAGACCGCGCAGTGTGGCGAACACGGCGTGATCAGCAGTTCGGCGTGTAAGCGGCGGGCGTGCTCGCGGTGGGCCTCGGTTGCCAGCTCTCCCAATCCAGCGGCCTGGCTGATCGATTTGGTGAGGTATTTGGTGAGGTAGCCGATATGACGGCCGGCTTCTTCGGTGCCGCCGAGGATGCCCTTGACGTGGACCTGCGGTCCGAACCGCACCACATGCGCCGGCTCGGTCAGCTCCTGGCAGGCCTGGTCAAAGGTTGGCAGTGGCACCCCGGTGTCGGGATCGGTGAAAGTCTTGGCTCGGGTGTCCCAGACCGGTGGCCGCTGCTGGGTGTAGATCTGCTGGTCGTGGGGTGGCCACCAGACTTGGTGGTAGGTCGCGGCGGTGATAGCCCGCAGTTCTGCCCGGGGGATGGTGCCCCGGATGGCGGCGTGGAGGTGCGGGGCGCCTCTTTTTTGGGGTTCGACGGTGCCGAAGTACTGCACGTCCCACCCGACGCAGCGGCGGGTGTTTTGCCAAAACCGGTCCACCAGCGCCGGGAAGTGGATGGCATCCCGAGCGGCGCGCCGGTAGTCATAGGTATCCGGGTCGATCGCGGCGCCGTGGGCGTCGACTGTGCCGTAGGAGTCCAGGGTCAGCGTCACAAATGTCGACGGGCGGTAGCGTCCGGCGAAGACTTGCCCCAGGGTGCGGCGCTCGACGGGGCGCCGCGGCAGGTTGGGGGCGTCTTGGCGACGCCGGGTGGAGCGCTTGACCGGCTTGGGCGCCGGATCCAGCGGTGCCAGTCGGCCACGAACTCCCAGTGCGCGCAGTTGGCCGTCGAGTTCGGCCACGGAGTCGGCGATTTGCTCACAGGAGTCCTCATCGCCGGCCGCGCGGCACTGGGAGTAGGCCAACAACAGATCTGCCCGAGCGGCCATTAACTCCTGCTGCTCGGTGCTGGGCGTGGCCCGCTTGATGACCGGTTCGGTGTCGAGGTGCCAGCCCTCCCGACACTGAGCCATCCGCAGCCGCCGGGCCTTGTCCGCACACGGCCGGCACTGGTCCTGCCGGGTCGAGCCGCAGGGGACCGGGATGATGTCGACGCGTCCGGTGGTGGTGTCGATGCGTCGCATGGCCAACGGCCGGATACAGACCCCGTGTTGTTCGGCGATGACTTGGGCCACCTCGGTGCTTAGCGGCAGCGCGGCCCGCTGCTGGTGGGTCATCCGCGACAGATCAACAATGTTCGAGGCGGTATCGGTCATGCGATCACCCCCACCGTCAGGGCTTGGTGGTGGTCGCGGAGCAGGCCGAGCAGGGTGTAGATCTCATCCAGCGACACGCCCTCGGACTCATCAAGCGCCAGCGGCACCAGCCCAACGCAGGAGTCGAAGGGAATGGCCCCATAGACCTTGACGGCCATCCCGGCAGCGGTGCGGCCGTGGATGGTCAGGTCGAGATGCCCGTCGCGGGTGTGCCACCACCGGGCGGTGACCTGCTCCAGGGTGTAGGCCCATAACAGCAGCTCGGCCAGGTGATCCAGGGGATCCTGCCGACCCCCGGCTTGGATGGTGATCCGGTTGACGGTCGGTTCGAGGCTGACCAGGGCAGGTTCGAGCAGTGGATATTCGGTCAGGAGGGCTCGCCAGCCTTCGGTCAGCGTCGCCAGCCTGGTGGCGCTGGTGTTGGTGGGCGTGGTCATGCCGCCCTCCCTGCCTGCTTGCCGATGGGCAGGGATGGCACGCCGGTACCAGAGGTGGTGATGAAGGTTTCGAGCTGTTTAATCACGTGGTCGGGCACCCAGCCCGCGCGCACCCGCAGCGGCTCGCGGATGCCTTCGCCCCAGACGTAACCCGTACCTGGCTCGGATTCGCCGATACGGTTGGCCCAGGCACCCCGCTCATAAGCATGCTCACCCAGCACCATGCCGACATGGGACTTAGCCGTCACGCGCAGGCAGATCCGGCGAGGAAACAACTCCCTCACCGGGACGGTGTCTTTCGTCGGCTCTTGGACGTAACCGCGCACGGTGAAGCCCAGAGCGCGACCTTGGGTAGTCAGCAGCGCGACCTTTTCGGCGATGGCGTCGCGAGTTTTGCGATCGGTGTATTTCGTCAGGGCTCCGATCTCGTCGAACTCGACGATCTCCAACGGGTGTTCCGTGCTGATGGGCACCGTGCGGACCTGGCCGGCGAAGAGGGTCTTGCGCGCGTCCATCGCG
This sequence comes from Streptosporangiaceae bacterium, assembly GCA_019245115.1. Lineage (GTDB taxonomy): Bacteria > Actinomycetota > Actinomycetes > Streptosporangiales > Streptosporangiaceae > JAFARZ01. The sequence goes on from JAFARZ010000177.1 coordinate 2,489, forward strand.
GCGACCAGGTCATCGAGGATGTCGAGGGCCTGGTGACCGGTAACGGCATAGCGGTGGAAGATGCCGCGCCCATAAGCCAGTTCCATGCCCTTGGGGTCGATGCCCGACACCCGCACCAACCCATCGCGAATGGCCGGGGCGATGGACACCAGGGGACACCAGGTGTAGGAGTTTTTGCCCGCTCCGCTGCCCCCGGCGGTCAGGCAGTGACTGGCCGGCCCGGCCAAGGGGATGTACCAGTCTTGACCGTATTCGGTGCGACCTGCCCACACCCGCCGGAAATCCACCGCCGCACCCGGCACTGATGCCATGGCGGCCAGGTCCGGGCAAGCCACAGGGTCGGCCAGCAGATCGCGGCGCTGGAAATCGATCGACACCAGGTTAGGTTTGAGTTCGCGGACCTGGCAGCGCGCCACTCCCCGGGCGCTGGCCAACGCCCGGGTGGCCTCATCGAAATCTTCCGGCTTTTGCCCCGGGACGAGCCGGACTTGGACCTGATCCCAGGACGGCCCCGAGCGCACCCCGACCACCTTCGGCAGTCGCGCGCCTATTGCCGGGTGGCCCCGGCGCAGCCGTGGACGGCCCAGCAAGTTCAGGCTGACCACCGTCGGGTTGGTGAGGTCGGTAACGCTCAGCCCACAGGCGTGCAGCCATCCGGGCAGCTTCGGGGCATAGATCGTCCAGCGCTGCCACCACGCCCGCAGCCACCGACCCACCCAACCGTCGAACGAAACCACATCCACCACTCGCCACCCGATCAACACCGCGGCAATGAGGCCGAGGCTGACCGCCAGGGATGCCCAGCCCCAGTGCTGGCACCACAGGGTTATCGCCAGCACGCTTAGGCTGGTCCGCCAGTGCGTGATGATCTGCCTGACCAGCCACGCCGTCGCCTTGGCCAGTCCCCACACCGCCATAAAGACCACGGCGATCGTGGCTAGCGCCTCGAACAG
>JAFARZ010000274.1 GCA_019245115.1 Streptosporangiaceae bacterium
AGCACGCCCCCGACCGGTACACCTTCCACGACCTGCTCCGCGCCTACGCCGCCAGCCTGGCCAGCGCACCCGACGCAGCTGACGACCCCCACGCCGCCCTGACCAGGCTATTCGACCACTACCTCGCAACAGCCGCCGCGGCAATGGACACCCTCCACCCAGCCGGTATGCCTCCTCGTCCGAGCGTCCCGCCGACGGTTCTCCCGGTGCCGGACCTATCTACCCCGCGCGCCGCCCTGGAATGGCTGGATGCTGAACGGGCCACACTGGTCGCTATCAGCGCACACGCCGCCGTACACGGCTGGCCCCATCATGCCGTGAGCCTCTCCGGCGTCCTGTACGGGTACCTCCAGGGTGGGCACCCCTTTGAAGGGGTGGCCGTTCATGGCAGCGCCCGAGACGCCGCCCGGCAGATCGATGACCGCGGCGCCGAAGCCGAAGCGCTGCGCGGGCTCGGCAGTGCGCACTGGCGGATGGGCCGGTACGCGGAAGCCGCCGGTTTCTTCGAGCTGGCTCTTGACCTGCATCAGCGCTCCGGTAGCCAGACCGGCCAGGCCTATGCGTTGAACGCCCTTGGGCTCATCCAGTGGCACCTGGGCAACCACACGGCCGCAATCCAGTACCAGGAACGAGCGCTGATGCTGTTCAGGCAGGCTGATGACCGGTTCGGCCAAGGCATGGTGCTGGCCAATCTGGGCAGCGGCGTCGCGCACCTCGACCTTGGCCACTGTCCGAAAGCCGTCGGCTACATCCAGGATGCTCTGGCCTTGGCCCGTGAGATCGGGGACCGGGAGGGCGAGGCATATGCGCTGAGCAACCTCGGCGTCATCGAACAGCGCTACGGCCGGGCCACGCAAGCCGCCGGGCTTTACCAGGACGCGCTTGCCATCTTCACCGAACTCGGGCATCGGTCCGGACAGGGCCTGGCACTTGCCAGTCTCGGCAACGCCGAGATCGCCTTGAACCAGCCAGATCAGGCTGCCGAACATCATCGGCAGGCCCTCGCACTGTTTCGTGCGGCGGGCGATCGCGGTGAGGAGCCGTTCGCGCTCAACGGCCTCGGCGAAGCGGCTCAGGCTGCCGCACGCCCGGCCGACGCGATCAGTCACCACTCCACCGCGCTCTCACTAGCGGTGGAAACCGGCAACCGCGAGCAGCAGGCCCGCGCCCATGCCGGCCTCGGCCGTGCTCATGACGCGCTCGATCAGCCCGCCCGCGCCCGCGACCACTTCCAACGCGCCCTGGACCTCTACACCTCCCTCGGTTACCCCGAGGCCGAACAGATGCGCGCCCGCCTCGCCAAGGCGGACCCTTTTCCGGCGACCGCCGTCAGATGACGCCCGGGGAACGAGCGAGTGGACGGCGCGATGCTGGCTGCGACCAGGCCATAGCCACACGGCTGATAGCCGGCCTGGGACGGCGGTCCCGCGCCTGACGGGACATCCGCCCGGCGGATCGCGGAATTCTTCCCTGCCCCATCGTGATGACCGACCCGTGACATCGGGACGGCGGCTATTCCACTGTAGGGCGGGGGTTGTTATCTCGGGGGTTCTGAGATGCGGCGTGATCTTGAATTCGGAGTGCTCGGTCCGCTGGAAGTCCGGCGGGGCCAGTACCTAGTGCCGGTCCGTGGCTGGCGGGAGCAGACGGTGCTGGCGATGCTGCTGCTGGCCGACGGCGCTACTGTCACCGTGGAGCGACTGGTGGAGGCGGTCTGGGACGGCGATCCGCCGTGCAGCGCGGTCAAGGCCGTCCGCAACTGCGTGTCCGCGTTGCGCCGCAGGCTCGCCGAGGCCGGAGAGCCGGCCGTCCCGATTCAGGCGATCCCGGCTGGTTACCGCCTGCCGCTCGGCGCCCGGCTTGACATGCGGGAGTTCCGGCAGCATACGGACGCCGCGCGGCAGCTTGCCAACGCCGGGCTGACCGCACAGGCCGTCGCACGGCTGCGGGCGGCCCTCGGGTTGTGGCGCGGACCGGCACTGGCCGGATGCGGTGGTGCGGTGATACGAGGCTGTGCGGCGCGGCTGGACGAGGAGCGTATCAGCGTCCTGGAAGGCTGCCTTGACCTGGAGCTTGCCCTCGGCCGCCACCAGCAGGTCGTCAGCGAGCTCCAGGCCCTGGCTCGGGAGCATCCGCTTCGTGAGCGCGTCTGGGGCCAGCTCATGCTCGCGCTGTACCGGTCAAATCGCCAGGCCGAAGCGCTCGATGCCTACATGACCCTGGCCAAACGGCTGGCCGCGGATCTCGGCATCAACCCGGCTGCCGACATCGCCGGTCTGCATGAGGCGATCTTGCGCCATGACTCGTCCCTCGATAGTTCGGCGGAGCCGGATCTCCTGCCGGCGGCAGCAACCGGCGTGGCGCGATGGCCCGGAATCCGGTCCGCCGGCAAGACACCGAGGCCTGCCCAGCTTCCGCTGGAGGTGCCAGGCTTCACCGGGCGGACCGCCGAACTCGTCCGGCTGCGCGAGTTGCTACCGCCCGCCGCGAACGCTGAACGGGCCAAGACGACGGTGGTCGTCTCCGCTATTGTCGGTACAGCCGGAGTCGGCAAGACCACCCTGGCCGTCCGGTTCGCCCACGAGGTCGCGGGCCAGTTCCCGGACGGGCAGCTGTACGCCGATCTCCACGGTTTCGACGCGGCCGAATCTCCGGCGGAGGTCAGCAGCGTGCTCGGAGGGTTCCTGACCGCGCTCGGGATCCCCGCCAAGATGATCCCGGACGGCGCCGATCGACAGGCGGCCCTGTATCGCAGCCTGCTGACCGGCAAGCGGATGCTGGTGCTGCTGGACAATGCGCGCGACACCGCGCAGGTGCGCCCCCTACTGCCCGCCAGCCCGGGCTGCCTGGTCCTCGTGACCAGCCGCAGCCCGCTCACCGGCCTGGTCGTCGGCGAAGGCGCCCGGCCGCTCGGCCTCCACGCCCTGACCGCCACCGAAGCGCGACAGATGCTCGCGAGCCGCGTGGGCCCGGACCGCCTGGCCAGCGAGCCGGATGCTGCGGACCGGCTCATCGGCGCCTGCGCCGGATTGCCGCTGGCGCTGGCTATCGCGGCCGCCCGCGCCACCGCACGGCCCTGGCTGCGGCTGACAGATCTGGCTGCGGAAGTGTGCGACATTGACCGGATGCTAGATGCGCTGGAAACCGGCGACCCAGCGACGGACGTGCAGGCGGCATTCTGCTGATCCCAGCTGGGCAAGCACCACACTCGCTTTGTCTAGCTTGGGCTGCCGCCGCGGCTCATGATCTCCGCGAGCCAGGCTCGGATCTGGCTGTGATGGACGGACCATGCCCCCCAGGTCGCTTCCGCCATCGCTTGCACCACGCCCGGCCGGGCCGGGCCGGGCGCGTCGGCCACATCGCGGATCGTGGTGTCGAAGGCAGGCGGCCGCGGTTCGAGCAACCGGTACTCCCGGTGCGTCCAGGCGCCCATCGCGCGGCGCCGCCAGGCACCGCTACGGCCGTGCTCCAGCGCAGCGCACAGGCTCATCAGATGCACCGCGACTGACTGGCGGTTGCGCCGCTCGGCGTTCGCGGCGTGCTGAGCGGCGTAACTGTCCACCAGGTGGACGCCGATGTCCACACCTCCTGGCCGGCCGCCGGCCTGGGCTGCCTTCCAGTCTTCGAGAGCTGTGTACAGCGCCCAGCAGCCAGGTGCGGCATGCATGTACGCGTGGACGGGTCCAGCGATGTCGGGCACGAGCGCGCCGCAGTTGGAACAGCGGACCTCAGCCGGCATCACGCTGTCCATCTGCTCGTCGCCCGGTGTCATCTGACGACGGGCGCGTGACACGAATCCGCCGTGCTGAGGCGGGCGCGCATCTGCTCGGCCTCGGGGTAGCCGAGCGCGGTGTACAGGTCTAGGGCACGCTCGAAGTGCTCACGGGCACGGACGGGCTGACCGAGACAGTCGTGCGCGTGGCCGAGCCCGGCGTGAGCGCGGGCTTGCTGTTCGCGGCTGCCCGTGCTGCGCGCGAGATCGAAAGCACCCATATGGTGCGACAGGGCCTCCGAAGGGTGGCCGGCGGCCCGGATGGCTTCGCCGAGACCATTGAGCGCCGCCGCTTCGCCATCCCGCTCGCTGGCCTTACGGAACAGAGTGACTGCCTGCCGGTGGTACCTCGCGGCTTGCTCAGCCTGGCCCTGCTCGGCGCGCAAGGCACCGAGATTGGTCAAAGACCAGGCCTCCCCAGTCTGGTGACCGAGTTCCCGGAAGATCGCGCACGCCTGCTTGAGGTACTCGGCTCCCTGCTCAGGCCGCCCCAAGCGGGCTTCGGCCTCGCCGAGATTGTTCAGGGCATAGGCCTCACTATCACGATGACCGTTCAATCTGGCCAGATCAAGGGCCTGCAGAAGGTAATCGAAGGCCTGCTCGGACCGGCCCAGACGCGGTAGCGCATCCCCAAGGTTGGACAGCGTGACGGCCTGGCAGGCATGATCTCCGACCTGAACAGAAAGCGCCAGCGACTGCTCCCAGTGCTCGACTGCCGGAACGGTTCGGCCCCGATACCATTCCACGGCGGCGAGGTTGCTCAGGGCACACGCCTGCCCGGGCACGTCACCAGCCTTCCGGTGCAACGACAGCGCCTGCTCAATATGGTCAGCTGCCCGTTCGTAGTCACCCTGCCAGGAGAACGCAGTGCCAAGCCAGCGCAAGGCATCAGCTTCCGCCTTGTGGTCGCAGGCCTTCAACGCAGCGTCGCGGGCAGCGCGGTAGACGGTCACCGAGTCGGCGGAATGGCCGCCCTGAAAGTACCGATAGAGAGTTGCGGCCAGGCAGATGGCGTGGCTATGCCAGCCGCGGGCGGCCGCGTGTACCGTGACGGCTACCAGGCTGGGCCGTTCGGCAGCCAGCCAGGCCCGCGCGGCTTGCAGGTCAGGTAGCGGCTGCGCCGAAACGGCAAGGTCCATCTGGAGACAATGATCCTCCACAGGATGCAACAGCCCCATTGCCGCGGCGGCTGTTGCGAGGTAGTGGTCGAATAGCCTGGTCAGGGCGGCGTGGGGGTCGTCAGCTGCGTCGGGTGCGCTGGCCAGGCTGGCGGCGTAGGCGCGGAGCAGGTCGTGGAAGGTGTACCGGTCGGGGGCGTGCT